>JAQWCP010000317.1 GCA_028705905.1 Oscillospiraceae bacterium | reverse complement strand
AACCAAACAGGTAAAAAAAGCGGACCGCTCAAATCATTTACTGTTTCAGGCCAAAATAAAGGGCGATCCCGGGCAGGAGAAAGCAATAGCTGTTTTGCAGCACGGCAACGGCAAAGCGGGACAACAGCACAGCGGGGAAATCAGGGAGCGGCCAGAAAAGGGTGGCCAGCAGCGCAAAGCCATACAACAGGCAAACTAAAAGGGAGAGGCACACCAGGAGCCGCCGGAGCCAAGGAAGCCGTATGACGGGGCGGCCAGAGCACACAGGAAGGGTGGAGAGCAGCAGCAAAAGCAGGTAGGCCCCGCATAAAAAAAGCAGGGGGAGTGCAACGCCCTGGTAGATGAATTTTGGGACCATCAAAGAATGGAGTGGGAAGAAAGCGGCGCTGCAGTGGTAATAGACCATATACCCCACGGTGAGCAAAAGAAACACCAAAAAACACCAGCCCACGCCCAAAAGCAGCCTTCGCCGGGGTGGGGAAGATGTGTGGAATGCTTCCACCCTGTGGAGGGTGGCCAGGACAGCCTGGATGGCCTCTTGTTCTGAAGCGCCACTGTGCAACAGCGCTTGGTATTGTCTGTGGGCGTTTTCTGCGACCTCCGCCTGATATTGACGGGACGCCCTGGTGGAAGGAACTGGGCGAAACAGATGGGCAATCGCTTGATCAATTTCATGCATGAGAAATTCCTCCTGATCGTACTTGGATGACGTGAACCATTTCGGGAAATCGTGCCGTTTTTCAGCGGTTATGACGATCCCGGTCATCAAAAGCATATCATGGGGAAGAATGGGAGGGAAGTGGTTTTTCAAGAAACCGGAAGAATTTTGCAAAACCCCTTTACAAACTACCAGCGGTGTGGTATAGTATCAAATATAAGCAAGAATCGTTATCATTAAGCGAGGGGCTTATGAATCAGAAAAGGCGATATAGTGAAAAACGGGACGCCATCTGGCGGGCGTTGTGCGCCACGGTGGAACATCCATCGGCGGAACAGATTTATGAAACCGTGCGCAAGCAATATCCGGAAATCAGCTTGGGCACCGTATACCGCAACTTGACGCAGTTCCGGGAATGGGGACAGGTCAAGTCTGTGGGTGTGGTGAACGGCCAAGAACGATTCGACGCAAATGTACTGCCTCACCCGCATTTCATCTGCCACAGGTGCGGCGCTGTGATTGATTTACATCAAATTCCAAAAGAACCAATCTCCGCCGAGCTGGTGATGCAACACTATCCGGTTTCTGTGGAATATCAAGAGCTGGTGTTTCACGGAATTTGTCACACATGTCAAGAAAAATCAAATAACAATAGAAGATCATGAATGGAGGAAGACAACATGAAAAAATTTGTATGTACCGTATGCGGTTATGTTCATGAAGGAGATTCCGCTCCTGCAGCATGCCCCCAGTGTAAGGCGGACGGCTCTAAGTTCAAAGAGATGACAGAGGAAAAAGCTGTTTATGTTACAGAGCATGTGATCGGCGTTGGCGCAAAGGGCAAGATCGACGATGTAGTTTATCAGGGCCTGGTGGATAACTTCAATGGCGAATGCAGCGAAGTTGGCATGTATCTTGCCATGAGCCGTATGGCCGACAGAGAGGGCTATCCTGAAATTGCAGAAGCGTATAAGAGATATGCATTGGAAGAAGCAGATCATGCAGCAAGATTTGCAGAGCTTCTGGGTGAAGTGCTGACCGACAGCACCAAGAAGAATTTGGAAATGCGGGCAGCAGCCGAGTGCGGCGCTTGTAGCGGCAAGATGGATCTGGCAAAACGCGCCAAAGAGCTGGGCTATGATGCCATTCATGACACGGTCCATGAAATGGCAAAGGACGAAGCGCGGCACGGCAAAGGCTTTGAAGGCCTGCTGGCTCGTTATTTCGGCTAGAAGAAAGGAGTGTGCTTGATATGGATAAGTATGAATGCCCTTGCGGGTATGTGTACGATCCCGCTGCGGGAGACCCTGATAATGGGGTAGCCCCCGGGACGGCATGGGAAAATGTGCCGGCAGATTGGGTTTGCCCCGTCTGCGCATTGGGCAAAGACGCTTTTACAAAAATGTAAGCCCATAGAAATGGGAAAAAAGAACGGGGAGCCATTGGCTCCCCGTTCTTTTTCTGCAGGAAAAGGACCGGGAAAAAGGAGGGAAGGGGACTGGCGTTTTCGGGATTGATATGATATACTGAACGCGAAATGGATGAGAGAGGAGGCCAGCGATGAAACGAATCAAGGCGGCGGTTGTCGCGCTTGTTTTGCTGCTGTCTGCTTGCCTGATCCTGCTCCCCGGGTGCGAACTGGACACCCCGGCCGGCACGGACCGGTTGCGTGTCCATTTTATCGACGTGGGGCAGGCGGATGCAATCTTGGTCCAGTCAGATGGAAAAAACATGTTAATCGACGGGGGAAACCAGGCGGATGGAGATTTGTTGGTCTCTTATTTGAAGCGTCATGGCGTTGACACACTGGATTATGTCATTGCCACCCATCCCCATGAAGATCACATCGGCGGAATGGGAACGGTCTTGGAGGCCATTCCGGTGGACACGGTGATGTTATCAGAAAGCGATCATCCCACAAAACTGTTTGAACAGTTGCTGGACACCATTGATGCACAAGGTTGCACGGTGGTACAGTCCGTGGTGGGAGACCGATATGCCATCGGAGGGGCGGAGTTTACCATTTTGTCCCCCGGTGCGTCGTATGAAGACAATTTGAATGATACATCCGTCGGCGTGCGATTGGTCTTTGGCGAGACCGCCTTTGTCATGTGCGGCGACGCGGAGGCGGAAGCGGAAGCCGATATGGTGGAAAGTGGCCTGACGCTGAAAGGGGATGTGCTGAAAT
>JAQWCP010000316.1 GCA_028705905.1 Oscillospiraceae bacterium | reverse complement strand
CGTGCGGGAGCGCTTTTATTGCTTGGGTCTGCCACCCCGTCCGTCGAAAGCTATTACCATGCCAAGCGTGGGACATATCATCTGTTTCATTTGCCGCTGCGCTATAATGAGGCGCAGTTACCTCAAGTATTCATTGCAGATATGAAGCAAGAGTTGCGTCAGGGAAATGGAGGAACCATTGGGTCGGTTCTACAGGGCGAATTGGAACGGAATTTAACCAACGGACAGCAGAGTATTTTGTACCTCAACCGGCGGGGCAATAGTCAAATGGTAACGTGTGGAGAATGCGGCACGGCGCCTTCTTGTCCGCATTGCAGCGTCTATTTGACATATCATTCGGCCAACGGAAGATTGATGTGTCATCACTGCGGCCATTCCGAGCCGCTGTCCAGTGCCTGCCCGGCCTGCGGTGGACAAGTCAAGTTTGTTGGGGCAGGCACCCAAAAGGTGCAAGAAGAATTGGAGGCACTGTTTCCGGGGGTTGAAATTTTGCGCATGGATACCGATACGGTATCTGCGGCAGGGTCCCACCGGAGCATATTGGAACGGTTTGCAAATAAAAAAGTACCTATTTTAATCGGTACACAAATGGTAGCAAAGGGGTTGGATTTTGCCTCTGTTACGCTGGTTGGTGTCATTTCAGCAGATCTTTCGCTGTATATCGACGATTTTCGGGCCAGTGAGCGTACGTTTTCCTTGCTGACACAAGTTGTTGGGCGGGCGGGACGTGGCCAAATGCAAGGACGCGCTGTGATCCAAACGTATACCCCGGAGCATGAAGTGATTTTGCACGCTGCCAAACAAGATTATGACGCCTTTTATCGTTCTGAGATTGCCTTGCGCCAGTTACGGGAATGCCCGCCGTTTTGTGACTTGTTTACATTGTCGTTTTCAGGAATTCATGAACGCCGTGTGATGGAGGCGTGTGAACACGTGCAGAGAGGGCTTCAGAAAACTTTTGCGCAGGAAGCCTGGTTGCACCACCGTCCAAAGCTTTGGGGGCCGGCACCAGCTTATTTGGTAAAATTAAATGACCGATACCGATATCGACTGGTGGTTGCCTGCGAAAATAAAGAGCCTATCCGTAGGCTTTTGGCTGGCGTTTATCGTACGTTTCAAACTGATAAAATCAGCAAAGAAATTTCCCTTTCCATTGAAGTCAATGGATTGGATTAAATGATTTGGAATACATTGGAGGAGGAAACACATATGTCAGTACGAAAGATATATACACAGGGAGACGAAGTGCTGTCAAAAAAGTCCCATCCTGTCACAAAATTTGATCATAAACTTCATGTTTTACTAGATGATATGCGAGACACGTTAATTCAGGCAGATGGTGCCGGTCTTGCGGCGCCCCAGATTGGCATTTTGCGCCGTGTGGTGGTTGTTTCAGATGGAGATACCATTACGGAATTGGTCAACCCAGAAATTGTGGCGACGCAGGGGGAACAAAATGGCTTAGAAGGGTGCTTGAGTGTGCCCCAAAAATATGGTATGGTAAAGCGTCCTATGGTCGTGACAGTGAAGGCACAAGATCGGGACGGTTATTTCTTTACCATGACGGGACAGGAGATTGTTGCACGAGCATTTTGCCATGAGATTGATCATCTAAATGGTGTTTTATTTACGGAATACACCAACCATCTTTTTACACCGGATGAAATTCAACAGATAGCTGAGGAGGAAGCATGAGAATCCTATTTATGGGAACGCCTGTCTTTGCACGCACTTCCTTAGAAGCTCTGGTGGAAAGCAAGCACGAAATCATTGGAGCCTATACCCAACCGGATAAAAAACAAAATCGAGGTATGAAATGGATATCAAGTCCTGTAAAGGAATATTCCATTACAAAAGGAATTCCAATCTTCACACCGGATTCTTTGCGGGGAGAGGAAGAACAGCAGCGCATTTTGGAAATGAAGCCAGATATGATTGTTGTTGCGGCATATGGCAAGATTTTGCCTGAGGCTATTTTACAAATTCCCCCTTTTGGTTGCATTAACGTTCACTCTTCGTTGCTCCCTAAATATCGAGGGGCTGCGCCCATTCAATGGGCCATTTTAAACGGCGAAAGAGAAACAGGCGTTACCATTATGCATATGGCCAAAGAGTTGGACGCCGGGGACATCATACAGTGGGAGAAAACCGAGATCGGATCGGACGAAACAGCGGAAGAGCTGCATAACCGCCTAATGGAAATGGGGGCGCAAGTGCTTCTTCGGTCCATTGAGGCAATCGAAGCAGGTACTGCAACGCGCACAAAGCAAGACGCGTCGCTTTCTTCCTATGCGCCTATGCTGACGAGAGCACTTTCTCCTATGGATTTTACACGTTCTGCGGCTGCATTGCACAATCAGGTGCGAGGATTATATCCATGGCCTGCTGCGACTGCCCAGTTGGGAAAGAAAAAACTCAAAATTTTACAGTCAAAACTGACGGGTGAACACACGGATCAGGAACCGGGTGAGATTGTGTGCGCAGATCAGGAGGGGATCAGGATCGCATGCGGAAATGGAAGCGTGCTGTTGATTACGGAGTTACAAGCTGAGGGCAGGAAAAAAATGAAGGCCGCCGACTATTTGCGGGGTCATTCCCTGTGATTTCCCGGGGAAAGGAAGCTGATATGAGAGAAAAGGAGAATGGCAGATGAAAACCGCCCGTGAAATTGCTTTGCTGACGCTTTCTGCTTGTGAAAAAGAGGGAGCATGGGCGGGTGCATATTTGAGCAGCGCAGTTAATCGAGAGCACTTGGATCCTCGAGAAAGCGCACTGGCTTTGCGTCTGTGTTATGGTGTGCTGCAGAACCGTGCCCTATGTGATTTTTACCTTTCACATTTTTGTACTG
>JAQWCP010000315.1 GCA_028705905.1 Oscillospiraceae bacterium | reverse complement strand
CTTCGCCCTTCATCTGGTTCAAATATTTCTCCATCTCCAGGGAAAGGGGGCCATCCGTTGTCATGCAGACTGGGTGGCTGACCAGCTTTTTGGAGATGCGGGCCTCTTTGATCTTGTCGCCCAATGTCTCTTTCACAAAGGCCAGTACATCCTTGTTTTCCTCTGCTTGCTTTTCGGCTTCCGCCTTTTCTTCTTCTGTTTCCGGCAACGCGTCGTCATCATTGATGGACTTAAACGCTTTGCCCTCCTGCTCTGCCAGCACCTGTAGCGTAAACTCGTCAATCTCGTCGGTGAGATACAACATCTCATAGCCAGAGGCGGCAATCCGCTCTGTCTGGGGCAGTTTTGCAATCCGCTCTGCCGTTTCTCCGGCGGCATAGTAGATAAATTTCTGGTTTTCCGGCATACGGGACACATAATCAGAGAGGGTGGTCATGCTGCTTTCGTGGGACGTTTGGAACAACAGCAGATCCCGCAGCATGTCCTTGTGTGCGCCATAGTCCGCCACAACGCCATATTTCAGCTGCAAACCAAATGCCTGGAAGAAGGTTTTGTATTTCTCCATATCGTTTGTCTGTAGCTTTATCAATTCTGATTTGACCTTCTTCTCCAAATTCGTGGAGATGACCTTCAATCCTTTCGTTTGCTGCAGCATCTCGCGGGACAGATTGAGGGACAAATCCTGGGTGTCCACAATGCCGCGGACAAAGCGGAAGTGCTCCGGCAGAAGGTCAGCGCACTTTTCCATAATCATCACGCCGCTGGAATACAGCCCCAACCCTTTTTGATATTCCCGGGTGTAAAAATCATAGGGTGTGCGGGCGGGTACGTACAGCAAGGCCTTATATGTGACGGCCCCTTCCACACTCACCTGAAGGGAAAGCAGTGGATCCTCAAAGTCTCCAAACTGCTCTTTGTAGAACGTATTCCGCTCTTCCTCCGTTACCTGGTCTTTGTTTTTCTGCCACAAAGGAACCATGCTGTTGAGCGTTTCCACCTCTGTGTACGTCTCCCACTCCGGCTTGTAATCGTCCGGCGCATCTGCCGGTTTCTCCTTTTGCCGGGTCTTTTCCACTTCCATTTTGATGGGATACCGGATATAATCCGAATATTTTTTGACCAGGCTGCGCAGGTGGTACGTATCCAAAAATTGGCTGTACCGTTCCTCTTCCGAATCTTCCTTGATCTTCATGATGATCTCTGTGCCCGGCGTCTCTTTGTCACATTCTGCAACTGTATATCCATCTGCCCCGGAGGATTCCCAGCAATAAGCCTTGTCCGAGCCGTAGGCACGGCTTTTCACCATCACCACATCGCTGACCATAAAGGCAGAGTAGAACCCCACGCCAAACTGGCCAATGATGTCTACATCCGCATCCTCTTTTTTCTCCAACTTCTCTTTAAATTGCAGCGAGCCGCTGCGGGCAATGACACCCAAATTATGTTCCAGATCATCTTTTGTCATGCCAATGCCGTTGTCGGAGATGGTCAATGTGCGGGCTTCTTTATCCGGTTTGATCCAAATTTCAAAATCAGACCGGGCCATTCCCACTTTATCATCCGTCAGGGCCAGATAAGCCAGCTTGTCCACAGCATCACTGGCATTTGACACCAACTCCCGCAGGAAAATTTCCTTGTGGGTATAAATGGAATGAATCATCAAATCCAACAGTTTTTTTGATTCTGCTTGAAATTGCTTCTTCTCCATCAAAAGCGCCTCCAAAAAATTTATGGTATTAGCACTCGATATCGCCGAGTGCTAATACCACTATAAACCATTTGTTTCAAAAATGCAAGAAAAATTTTTACATGGTTAAAAGTGACTCTTGCTCCATCCGGTCCACCAGCACCCCCAGATAAACCAGCAAATACAGGGAGACCGAAACATAAAGCAGAGCCGATTCCACCCCATGGCTATCTGCCAGGGTGGTAATGGAGAAAAAGCTGGCCATCTGACCAAAAAACAAGGCGCGTCTCACCCTGGCTTTCCCAAAATCAAACCCGGCAATATAATAAAACGCCAGAAGGACGCATATGATAGCGAACAATTCATACATATATTGCAAAACAGTGGGATTGGCCGCCCGCCCTTCATAGGCCAAGATCAGCCAATAGCAGCAGAAAAACGCTGGAACCAGAAGGCGAAAGCGATATCTCCCTTTTTCCCGTTCCTTATAATTCAGCTTTGCCGTAAACAAGAGCGAACCTGCTGTCCCCACAGCAAACACACCCAGAATCAGCCGGGAAACGGAAATAGCCTCCCCTGTCATGGCTTTCACCACAAACATCACGCCGGCAGCGGCCATCAGAAGCGCCGCCACACAGTAGGCCCCAAAGCAGAGTGGATTTTCTGTCAACGATGCCTTATCATACCAGAAATAAGGCTTGTATTTGATTTTGATCCCCATGATAATCAAAAAGGCGGCCAACAGGCCGGTTAAAACCACCAATGCAATGGCAGGCCCGTTTCCTGAAATGGCAAGCCCGGTCTCCGCCTCAAACCCAGTTGTTCGCTCCATCCAACGCAGCACGGCGCCCAAAAGGCCGGCGGCCAGCGTAACGGCTGAGAACAGAACACCTTTTTTCATACTGTCACCTTCTATCTCCAATTTCCTTATCAGTATACCACAGACTTCTGCCGGAAGAAAGAGAAAAAGGCACTGTCCCTTTTTCGGAGACAGTGCCTTCTCATTTCCATTGATTGCGGCGCTTACATCCGGCTGTCCATGGGCACAAACGGCAAACTCTTTGCCACCGCTTTGTAAGCGGGCCTCATAATCCGGTTGCCGGGGCCGAACACTTCTTCCAGCCGGTGTGCGCACCAACCCACCATACGGGCAACGGCAAACAGCGGCGTATATAACTCTT
>JAQWCP010000314.1 GCA_028705905.1 Oscillospiraceae bacterium | reverse complement strand
GCCGAGGCGCGCATTGGTTTGAGCGCGGCAAGGCCGTTGAGCGGGAGCGTATCCTGCAAGGCGCCCGGCGGCTGGCGGGAGGTGCAAAATGAGCGCAACAACTGTATTAGAGGCGTTGTTTGATTATTTCAACGGCTGCCCGCTTATGAGTGACAACCGGCTGAATATTGACTATTTGCCGGAGGACACCGGCGAGGCGGGCGTGGAATTCGCCATCGGCACCACCCCCACGGATGAGGTGGTGTACCGCTATACCAATGGCGGGGCGCGTTGCCGCTATCCGTTCACGATCAGCAGCGTAAACGACTACGGGCCGGACGAGGCGCAGAATATGCTCAATTCCGGCTTTTACGAGGCGTTGTCAACGTGGCTGCACAAGCAGACGCGAGCGCGGAATATGCCGGAGTTGCCGGAGGGATTGATCCCCCGCAGCATTCGTGCAACCGGCCCCGGCTACCTTTACCAGCCCGATGTCAACGCGGGCAAATACCAGATACAATGCGATCTGGAATATTACAGAAAAGGAGAAATCTAACTATGAAACTTTCTGATCTGATGGATGGCCGCACCCCCAGCGCATCGTTTGAGGGCTTTTCCACAGCCGATGACATGGTGCTGGCTATCGACTTCACCGGCGAGGCCGCAGACCCCAACCTGTACACTGTGGCGCAGGAGGGCATCACGGAGCAGTCCGGGGCGCTTTCCGCGCAGACGCAGGACAGCCAATACCTGCGCACCGGGCAGGTGACGATCAAGACCGGCACCTCCCGCAGCTTTACCGTGAACGGCGACCGCTACAACGGCGATGAATTTCAGGATGCGATCCTGTCCCACGCCGTCAAGTTTGGCACCGGGCAGACGGTCATCAAGCCGTATGTGTATTTCAATATGCTCACGGGCAAAGGTGAAAAAGGCAAAATTTCCATTGCGGTGGAGGATGACCTGTCCGGCGCAGCGGGCGAAAATGCCAGCTTTAGCGCCACACTGACCTCCACGATCAAGCCTACGGAGTATACCTACGCACCCACCACGCCGTAAAGGAGGCACAACATGGCACGAAAAAACAGCACCCTGCGCGGGTATGCGGTTCTGATTGACTTTACCGAGCCGGGCGATGGTATGCACATTTACCGTGCCGGAAAAGACCGATACCCGCGACCGGGATATGATCCGCCTGACGAGCGGATCGCCTACCTACAAAGTGACAAGACCGTGCTGTGCAAGCCGGTCATTGCGAAGAAGTGACAACAGCCGGGGGCTGTCATGGCTCCCGGCTACTTTTTTAAGGAGGTCAACATGATTAAAGTAAATGATGTCCAACTGGATTTTGACATAACCTCCCCCTCGGACATTCTGCGCTATAAGCAGGCCGGGGAACGCATGGAGGCCGAGGGCGCCGGGCTTACCCTCCCCACCCTATCCCCCGATGATCCCGCGTTCCTTGACGCCTATGTGGATATGCTCAACGGGCAGCTGCGGCTATTCGGCAACTTCATCGATGACGCGTTCGGGGACGGCGTGGCAGAGCAGCTGCTGGGCAACAACCCCAGCCTCAACAAGGTTGCGGAAATCAATGATGCGCTGGGGGACGCTCTGGAGGCGCAGGGCAATGAGTTTGGCGTGAAGCTGCAAAAATACAAGCCGAACCGAGCCACGAGGCGGGCACAAAAATGAACATTCTGCTGCTTGACGGACTGCCGGAGGAATACGAGGGCATCCCGATCTCTGCTGATTTTAGAAACATGATACAGGTTGATCTTATTCTCCACGACCCGGACACCAACGATGTGGAAAAGACCGCCGCCGCCCTCTATCAGCTCTACCCGGACATCCCCCCGGACATACACAAGGCCATGGAGGGGCTGGCGTGGTTCTACACGCGCGGGAACGACCCCGGCAAGGGTAAAGACAAGGGGGCGAAGAAAAGCCCCAGAAAAGCCTTTGATTTTGAGCAGGACGCCAACCTGATCTATGCGGCGTTTTATGCTACCTACAACATCAGCCTCACCACCGTGGAGTTTCTGCACTGGTGGGAATTCATGGCGCTGTTTGAGGGGCTGCCGGAAACCACGCTCATGCAGCGGGTGATCTACTGGCGCACCGCTGACGTGGCGGGCCTGCCAAAGCATGAAAAGAACCATGTGCAGAAAATGCGCAAGCTGTTTGCTCTCAAGGAAGTGGAAAAGCCCGCAATGAACATCGAGGAGCTGAACCAGCAGACCAAAGACCGCGTTGCCCGGCGCTTTGCCGAGGCGCAGGCCGCCGCCGCACAGGAAAATAAATGCAATTAACCGCTTGAAATCGGCCGCCCATCGATGCTATACTATACAGGGATATTCTACTTTCAGATCGGAGGAGTACAGTATGAAGCATAAAAAATGGCTGGTTTCAGCGGTTTTGGCACTTATTCTGGTTGCACTTGCCGGGTGTGGCGGCTCACCGCAAAAAGACGCAGCCCAAAAGTATGAAGATATGGTAACTTTAGAGCTTTTCGAGGTAGAAAGCGGGATCGCATATTACAACGCCTATATAAGCAGCGATTTTGGATGGGACACGGCAGGGCCAACGAGGCAATGCACCGTGGCAAAAATGGCGGGTGACGAAAGCTCCGCTCTGCTTGCAGCTAAAACGGACTTCCCCCTCGGCGCAGAGGCACAAGAGATCAGCGTCATGGGGTACCACGGAGATGGCTTTTTGGCATTCTCTTGGAATGGCGGGAGCAGTGTTAAAATTTATACTGATCAATCCCGCGAAAACAAAATTTACAAATTCGCAGATATACTCGACTAAATAACAAAAACCGAACGATCTAACCACCACCCAGCCGGGCGGTGGTTTTTTCACGCCCAAAAAGGAGGTGGGAGCATGGCGTATGA
>JAQWCP010000313.1 GCA_028705905.1 Oscillospiraceae bacterium | reverse complement strand
GATGAAGGACCAGGCCCGTTCCCACATCGAGCGCAGGATATTGCTCACTGTTGGCCAGTGGTACGCCGGAAGCTCCATAATAAACGGGGCAGGATCACCGGAGAACATCTTGGTTTTTTTCAGCATCACGCCAGATAACACAATGGCGACAATACCGACAAGGTATGCACTGGGTGCAACCCACCATGCCCCTCCAAGCAGAGCGCCGGCAATCAGCGCGATGATAGGAAGTTTCGCGCCACAAGGAATAAACGTAGTGGTCATAATGGTCATCCTGCGATCTTGTTCATTTTCAATGGTACGAGAAGCCATGATGCCCGGAATGCCGCAGCCTGTACCAATGAGCATAGGGATAAACGATTTCCCAGACAGGCCAAATTTTCGGAAAATACGATCCATAACAAACGCGATACGCGACATGTAACCGCAGCCCTCCAGAAAGGCTAGGAACAGGAACAGCACCAGCATCTGCGGGACAAAGCCCAGCACCGCGCCAACCCCCGCGATGATGCCATCAAGGATGAGGCTCCGTAACCAGTCTGCACAATGTACCGCTTCCAGCCCGCTTCTAGCCAGCACCGGAATGCCCGGAACCCACACGCCATATGCAGCCGGGTCCGGCTCTTCAATTTCCAAAGCTGCCGTATAATCAGCATAGGTAACAGGAATTTCTTCCTCTACATTCCCATCATCGTCATAGAGGTATGCGGTTGTTGTGAGCGTAGTCGATGCCTCCGGTTTAAGCCCGGCTTCTTCCGCGGTTGCTTCAAATGCCTCGATCTGCGCGCCGGGGACTACATATTCTTCCAACGCTGCTTCATAGTCGGCGGAGCCAATGGTGAATAAATGCCATCCTTCTCCAAACACCCCGTCATTTGCCCAATCTGTGGCCCAAGTACCAACTGTGGTCACGGACACGAAGTAGACAATGAACATGACAACCGCAAAAATGGGAAGCGCCAAAATGCGGTTTGTAACCACTTTGTCGATTTTATCGGAAACAGTCTGTTGCCCCACACTCTTTTTCTTGTAACACCCCTTCATGAGGGATGCGATGTAAAGATACCGTTCATTCGTGATGATGCTCTCTGCATCGTCATCCAGCTCTTTTTCTGCCGCTTGGATGTCCATCTCAATATGATCCAATTTGCTCTTGCTTAAATTGAGTTGGGTCAGAACCCGTTCATCACGTTCAAAAATCTTGATGGCATACCACCGCTGCTGTTCCGACTTCATATCGTGAAGTGCAGCTTCTTCAATATGTGCCAGTGCGTGTTCCACTGGACCACTAAATTCGTGCTGCGGAATTGCATTTGTCTTTTTTGCGGATTTGATGGCCTCTTCCGCCGCCTCAAGGGTGCCATGCCCCTTCAGCGCAGAGATCTCCACCATTTTACAACCCAGCTGGCGAGACAATTCTTCCGTTCGAATATGGTCCTCTTTTTTCTTGACCACATCCATCATATTGATCGCCACAACCACCGGAATACCAAGTTCTATCAGTTGGGTTGTCAAATATAGATTGCGTTCTAAATTGGTCCCATCTACGATATTTAAGATGACGTCAGGTCGTTCATTGATGAGAAAATTTCTTGCCACCACTTCTTCCAGCGTATAGGGGGAGAGAGAATAAATGCCCGGCAAGTCTACGATTTCTACATCATTGTGCTTCTTCAGCTTTCCCCCCTTCTTTTCGACAGTAACGCCTGGCCAGTTTCCAACAAATTGGTTTGCGCCCGTCAAAGCATTGAACAATGTTGTTTTACCGCTGTTGGGATTCCCTGCAAGGGCAATTCTAATCTTCAATCCAATCATCCTTTCTGATTTGTTTGGGCGCACTCGCTGATAAACGGAAAGCCCCCTTCCTATTGTCTGATCCGTTATTCTACTTCTACCCGTTCGGCATCTTCTTTGCGAATGGATAATTCATAACCCCTCACAGTGACTTCAATGGGGTCTCCCAATGGGGCCACCTTACGTACATAGACGCTGATTCCTTTTGTCAGTCCCATATCCATCATACGGCGTCTGACTGCGCCTTCCCCGTGTAGTTTTACTACGGTCACTTGATTCCCAATCCGAACTTGTCTCAATGTTTTCATTTTTTCGTCCCCCATTCTCTTCTCAGTGGGCTTGAATTTATATCATAATTTTGCTCGCCATTTCCCGGCTAATGGCCACACGGGAGTCTTTCACATTGACGATCAAATTTCCACCAATGGCGGCCACAACGGTGATCACACCGCCTGGAACAAATCCCAGATTTTCCAAGTGGACACGCACCCCTGGCATCCCACCCACCTTTTTGATCACATTTTCTTCTCCTGCATTGGCAAGCATCAACGGCATCATTCATATCCCTCTCTTCAAGATTGTTTTCTTTCACTTTCATTCCGAAGTTAGCTTTTTCTAACTAACAAATAGATTAGCATTAACTAACCCTATTGTCAAGCATCCTTGCGCAATTTTTTTATGCCCTATAAAACAACTCCTTTTCTTTTGTCCCGGTCACAGTCTAAAAAAAGAGGATTCCCAATTAACTCATGGCACCCTCTGGAAGAAAGCTGATCTTTGGTTGGACATTCTGTGGCTGCTATGATACAATAAAGTACAATATGATTTCAAAAAGCGGGTGATCTGTTGAAAATCCAAGCGTCTGCAGAAAATTACCTGGAAACCATCCTCATGTTGCAGCAGCGCAGAGGTGTTGTGCGTTCCATCGACATCGCCAACGAGCTGGACTTTTCCAAACCGAGCGTCAGTGTGGCTATGAAGAATTTGCGGGAAAACGGGTATATTGCAATTTCCGCCGAAGGACATATCACACTTTTAGACAAAGGCCGTGAAATTGCAGAAAAAATGTATGAGCGTCATACTCTCCTCTCTGCGTGGCTGG
>JAQWCP010000312.1 GCA_028705905.1 Oscillospiraceae bacterium | reverse complement strand
GTTTGGACTCTCCCATCGATGGGTCGGGACGCGTCCAGCACAACCAAGATCAGCTCCGCTTTGGAAAGCGCATTGCGGGCCCGTTCGGTTCCCATCTGCTCGATGGGATCCTGGGTATCTCGCAGGCCGGCGGTGTCGATCAGCCGCAGCAGGCGACCGCCCAAAAGGACCCGCTCTTCCACCGTATCCCGGGTGGTACCAGGGATGGGGGAGACGATGGCCCGCTCGTACCCCAAAAGGGAGTTGAGCAGAGAGGATTTGCCCACATTGGGTCGGCCCACAATGGCGGTGCCGATGCCTTCTGTCATCAGCCGGCCCTTTTGAAAGCTCTGGGCCAGTGCGTTCAGCCCATGAACCGCCTGGGTTAAAACGTGGGAAATTTCCGCCTCGTCCAATTCTTCGATGTCCTCTTCCGGATAATCCAGA
This sequence comes from Oscillospiraceae bacterium, assembly GCA_028705905.1. Lineage (GTDB taxonomy): Bacteria > Bacillota > Clostridia > Oscillospirales > Oscillospiraceae > RGIG529. The sequence continues at coordinate 2,483 of JAQWCP010000312.1, read as the reverse complement.
AGGGCGTGAAACTGGGCGGTCAAATTGAGCAAGTCATCATAAATCTGGGAGATTTTGACCCGGATGGCCCCGGTCAGCTGGGCAGCGGCGTTTTGGGCGGCGGCGTCTGTCTGGGCGTCGATGAGGTCGATCACCGCTTCTGCCTGGGTCAGGTCCATCCGCCCGTTTAAAAAGGCCCGCTTGGTAAATTCCCCGGGCCGCGCCTGACGGGCGCCGGCCTGAAACAGCGTCTCCAGCCCCCGTGTGAGCAACAGGGGCGAACCGTGGCACTGAAACTCCGCCGTATCTTCCCCTGTATAGCTGTGGGGCCCGCGGGAAATGGTGGCAAGGCAACGGTCGATGACATCGCCCTTTGCATCGCAAAAATCGCCGTAGACCAATTGCCGGTGGGGGGCTGTTTCCAATGTACCCCCGGACAGGGGGCGGAACAGGGCGGAGGCAATTTGGATTACGCCATCTCCGCTGAGGCGCAGGATGCCAATGGCACTGCGGGAAAGAGATGTTGCAATGGCGGCAATGGGTTCCATAAAAAACCTCCTTTTTTATGTGCGGGCCTGTTGTACAAACGGGCGCAGCAAAGATTGGTAGTGGGCCTTGGTTCCCACCTGACCCACAACGGAAATGGACATCTGTTGAAAATCCAGCACATGCCGGGCCAACGCAACGATTTCATCGCAGGTTACGGCATCATATGCAGCCAAAATTTCCGCTTCCGACATGACCCGGCCATGGAACAGCTCCGAGCGGGCCAGATGGTTCATCCGGGATGTGACAGATTCCATGCTCAAGAAAATACTGGATTTTGTCTGCTCCCGCACCCGGTGCAGCTCTTCTTCCGTGATTCCATCTTGCAACAGGCGGACGATCAGGGTGCAGATGGCGGAAATGGCCTGATCCTCTGTTTCCGACGACAAGGCGGCATACAGGCACAAAAGACCAGTGTCCGCATGGGTGGCTCCAAAGGTATAAATATTGTAACAGAGACCCAATTGCTCTCGAATCTCCTGGAAAATACGGGAGGACATCCCCCCGCCCAAGATAGCATTGAGCAGCTGCAGGGCAAACCGTTTTGGATGGTTGTAAGGCAGGGCCGGAAACGCCAGGCAAAGGTGGTTTTGCTCGATCTCCTTCCGGCGCACGGTAACGCAGGGCTGATAGACGGCCGGGGTCATGGAAAGGTGGCCGGAGCCCTTCATGCGGGAACAATAGGCCATCAGCGTCTCCACATCCTGCTTTTGAAAGCGACCCACCATGGAGACGACAGTTTCTTCCGGTAAGTATTGGGTATCTCGAAATTTGCGGAGCTTTGCGCCGGTCATCCGGGCCAGGGTGGATGGGAGGCCTAAAATGGGACGGCCCAGCGCATTGCCCCGGTAAACGGTGGAAAACAGCCGCTCGACACAGAGATCTTCCGGTGTGTCCTCATACATCCCAATTTCTTCTAAAATAACGCTTCGCTCTGTGGCGATATCGGCCGTATGAAAGGTTGCGTCATAGAACAGGTCAAACAGCAGATCCAGCGCCAGGGGCAAATGGGAATCCAGCACCCGGGCATAATAGCAGGTCTGTTCCTTGGCGGTATATGCATTAAACTGGCCCCCCAGCAGATCCATCTCCGTGGCCTGTTGTGCGGCGGTGCGTTTTGCGGTTCCCTTGAACACCATATGTTCAATGAAGTGAGAAATGCCCTGCTGTTCAGGCGTTTCATGCCGCGAACCGTTTCCAACCCAAATACCCACGGCAGAGGAGTGAACGTGGGGGATGGGCTCGATCAGCAGACGGACACCATTTGGTAAAACGATTTTTTCATGCATAAAATTCTCCCATCACACGAAGGATGCAAAGATCACAAAAAGGGGCGTTCCGCCCCTTTTTGCAATCGCGTCATCCAACTCTCACAATTATGAATCTATCTTCTTTTCATTGGCGTCTTTTGCGGCGATTTCCCGCATTGCGTCTTTATGGGACAAATTGACACGGCCTTTTTCGTCAATTTCGATGACCTTGACCCAGATCATATCGCCCACCTTGACCACGTCTTCCACTTTTTCCACCCGATGGTCGGCCAGCTTGGAGATGTGAACCAAGCCGTCTTTCCCGGGGGCCAGCTCTACGAAAGCGCCAAATGTCATCAAGCGTACCACTCGGCCATAATACATTGCCCCCACTTCCGGGACAAACACGATGGCTTCGATGGCTTTTTTGGCAGCGTCGCAGGAAGCGGCGTCCACGGCGGCGATATAGATGGTGCCGTCGTCTTCAATGTCCACTTTCGCGCCGGTGTCTGCCACGATTTTCTGAATAACCTTTCCGCCGGAGCCGATGACCTCGCGGATTTTATCCACGTCAATTTTCAGCTGGATCATCTTGGGTGCATATTTGGACACTTCCGATCGGGGCTGGGAGATGGTGGGGAGCATGACCTGGTCGAGAATTTCGATTCTGGCTTCCCGCGTCAGCTCCAAGGCGTTTTTGATGATTTC
>JAQWCP010000311.1 GCA_028705905.1 Oscillospiraceae bacterium | reverse complement strand
TTTTCCATCCCTCCACAACAGGGGACTTCCATTCTGACGACTGTGACACTTTTAATGCTGTTGTTTTTGATGATCTCCGCCAGCTTTTCGCTGTAATCTCCCTCGTCCAGCTTGGGGCAACCGATTAGGGTCACTTTGTTTCTGATAAACTTGTTGTGAAAATCGCCGTAAGCATAGGCTGTACAGTCGGCGGCGATCAGCAGGTTTGCGTCAGCAAAATACGCTGCGTTAACCGGCGCGAGCTTAATTTGAACAGGCCACTGTGTAAGCTGGCTTTTATTTTCACTACGATCGGGATGGACGGTATCACACCCGGTTTCCCGACAGATGGTTTTCGACTGCGTACCCGGGCATCCGCAGGCCAGCGTTTCTTCTTGTTTGCTCAGCTTGCTCTTTTGCACAGCGGCTTCGTCATATTCCTTCGCTTCTCGTTCCTCAAAACTGATGGCTTCCGTTGGACAGGCCGGCAGACAGTCACCAAGACCATCGCAGTAATCATCGCGTAGAAGCTTTGCCTTTCCGTTTACCATTCCGATTGCGCCTTCATGGCAGGCATTTACGCACAAACCACAGCCGATACATTTTTCTTCGTCGATTTTGATTATTTTCCGAATCATGTTCCGTTCACCTCTTTCATCAAATGTGTTGCTTTATGTTATTGTTTACTTTATGTATTTAGTTTACTATTATTAAGTTAACAAGTCTGTTGGAATTCCAACGAAATAGGATTTTATGAAAAATTATTTGGATATATGGAAAATAGTAAAAAAAAGAAGTCTGGCAAGCCAGACTTCTTTCAAAAATTGGTGGGCGATAAGGGAATCGAACCCCGCGGCCGCGGTGTGCAAATCAAACCACGGATTTGTTGTTTCTATTTTCCGATCTTGTCTGCTCACATCGGGATGTGCACCTACCCGACGTACTTATCATATCGGCAGGGTCACGGAGAGGGTCAGAGAATTCTCGTTGGGACTGTCTGCGCGGATCTTTCCCTTGTGGGCAGTCACAATACTCCTTGCTATGGACAGGCCCAGTCCATAGCCGCCGGTGGCGGAATTGCGGGACTGATCCGCCCGGTAAAACCGGTCAAAAAGCTGGCTCAGTTTTTCCTTCTCCATGGGGTGGACCGTGGTGTTGGTGACCGTGAGCTTCACCGCACGGCTCTCCTTTTCCAGCGTAACAGAGACAGCCCCACCCTCCGGGGCGTACTTCATAGCGTGGTCCAATAAGGTGGATACCAGCTGCCGGATGGCTTTCTCATCTCCGGTGAAGGAGAGCATGGGTGGGATGCACATGGTCAGCGTTTTCTTCTGCGCGACGGCAAGGCCCTGGAAGGACTGGGCAATCTCTTCCACCACTTGTCAGCGTAATATTTTGTGGGGGAAACATTTTATTTCTTTAAAGTTCAGTTATGGTTTTGGCTTTACACTGACTTTACAATCCAGAACCGAAAGGAGCCTATCACCATGGGAAACCAGATGGTATTCAAACGATACGAAATCAAATACCTGATAAACCGCTGCCAACGGGATGCGATCTTAAAGGCCATGGAGCCATACATGACCCCGGACGAGTACGATCACAGCTCCATCCGCAACATCTATTATGACACGCCGGACTTCCGCCTGATCCGGGAGAGCTTGGAAAAGCCGGTATATAAAGAAAAGCTGCGGGTACGCAGCTACGGCCCCTATGAACGGGAGGCTTTTTATGAGAGGCACGACGGGGACTTCCGGGTGACCTTCGATGAAAATATCCGCTATCGCCAGGTGGAGCTGACCCTGGATTCCGATGCATGGGGAACGCCAATCCTGAAGCCGGAGCAGGTGTTGATGGAGCTGAAAGTCTCCGGGGCGCTGCCTCTTTGGATGGTCCACGCCCTCTCCCAGCAAAGGATCTTCAAAACCTCTTTTTCCAAATACGGGACTGCTTATCAGGGTATTCTTCTGACATCGAGAAAAGGAGTACTGCGATATGCTTGATTCATTGTTTCAGGGGGGGGTGACACCGATCTCGCCGCCGTTATCGCCCTCTCTGACTTTTTGCTTTGCGTGGGGATCTTGGCTACGCGGCTCTGTTTTCCCTGATCCTGGGCGGGGGCACAATGCTGTACACCGCTGTGCATCTGGGCGAAGGGGGCCGGTATAAGGCCCTCCACATTACCATTCCGGAGGACCTGGATTATACCGGCGTGTTTGATCCGGTGCTGAAGGAATATACCTCAGATTACGCGCTCAAGCAGGTCAAGACCACCAATATGGGTAGCCTGCTCAAGCTGACCTATGACCTGACCCTGCGGGAGCCGGATCAGGAAAAAGCGTTTATTGACGAGCTGCGCCGCCGGAACGGAAATCTGGAGATCTCCGTGTCTCATCAGGCCACTGCGACGACAGGATTGTAATATGAAGGAGTGAAAACCATGAAAAAAATTCTGAAAAAGACGGCGCTGCCTGTGCTGCTCTGTACCGCTCTGATGTTGGCGGGCTGTCAGACCAAGACAGCAGGGACTGCAACCTCCGCATCCTCCACCACTGAAGCCGTTACAGATACAGCCGCTGCCGTCAGCACCATCGACACCAGCGCGCTGTTCAGTGATCGGGATCTGGACGCCAGCTATGATGAAAGCACAGCGGTGACCATCCAGCTCAGCGGTGATACCGCCTCCTGCTCCTCCGATGCCGTGACCATTGACGGCAGCCAGATCACATTGCTGGACGAGGGCACCTATGTATTCTCCGGCACCCTAACCAACGGCCAAATCGTCATCGACGCCGATGACACCGATCAGGTGCAGATCGTCCTTAGCGGCGCGGACATCACCAGCTCCACCTCCGCCGCCATCTACTCTCTGGAAGCCGACAAGGTATTTGTCACCCTGGCGGAGGGTACGGAGAACTTCCTTGCAAACGGCGGGGCCTTCG
>JAQWCP010000310.1 GCA_028705905.1 Oscillospiraceae bacterium | reverse complement strand
CGCATCCTAAACGATGCGCTATAAGGAAAGAGGCTGGCGATTTGTCAGCCTTTTTCCTTACTTACATACCGAGGATTTGCCAGTCAATCCTTGAGGAAAAGAAAAAGCCGCCGTCTAAGCTCTCTCACGCCGTTCAGGATGCACCGGTGAATGCTATTTTGCTGGAAGCGCACCGAGAAGTGCGGCAGGCAGAGGATGATAACGTGGGCGTGGAGAGCGCCCACAAACTGGAGGAAACCGCCGAGGGCGGCGCTCGTTTGGCACAAAATTCTTATCGCTGTCATCAACTCAAACCGTATCGAAGCGCAAGTCGCGCTGAAGCCAAGGCTGATAAAGCCAATTTGAATGCGCTCCAAAAGGAAGCACAACAGCAAAATCCTCAGTTTTCCAGCAATCCCTATTCCCGCTGGCAGCAGAAAAAAGCGATTCGCAAGGAATATGCCGCAGCGAAGGCAGGCAGCAGCGCAAACAAAACAGTCAAGGCATCCGAGGCAACTGCAAAAGCGACCCAAAAAGCCGCTGAGGAAACCAAAAAAGCCGGAGAATTTATTTCACGGCATAAAAAGGGGTTTCTAATTGCCGGTACGATAGCACTTCTCGCAGTATTTCTGCTCAATATTGTGTCCTCCTGTTCCGTCATGTTTCAAGGCGGCGCATCCAGCATCGCCATATCCACCTATCCCTGTCAGGACACAGATATGCTTGCTGCCGAAGCACAGTATTGCAGCATGGAGGCAGAGCTTCAATCGTATCTTGACAGCTATGAATCAAGCCATGATTACGACGAATACCACTTTGATCTCGACGACATCGAGCATGACCCCTATGTTTTGATCTCAGCCATCACCGCTCTTTACGGCGGCGAATGGACGATTGATGAAGTAGGCGGCATCCTTCAAACTTTATTTTATAAGCAGTACATCCTCACCGAAACAGTCACGACGGAAACCCGCTACCGTACCGAAACTCGATCCGGCAGCTACACCTATACTGACCCGGACACCGGTGAGAGCGTGACAGAGGAATACGAATATGACGTACAGGTGCCGTACACCTATTACATCTGCAACGTCACCCTTGAAAACTTCAACCTATCTCACGTCCCGGTCTATATCATGTCGCAGGATCAGCTTTCCATGTACGCCATGTATATGGGCACACTGGGCAATCGCCCTGACTTGTTTCCAACATCCGGTTACATCGGGAAATATGTTTCAGGCGAATATACTGACTATGACATTCCACCGGACGCGCTGGAGGATGAGGCTTTCGCCGCTATGATGAAGGAGGCGGAAAAATATCTGGGTTATCCATACGTCTGGGGCGGCAGTTCTCCGTCAACCTCCTTTGACTGCTCCGGCTTTGTGAGCTGGGTTATCAACCACAGCGGCTGGGATGTAGGTCGGCTTGGCGCACAAGGGCTGCTAAACATCTGCACCAGAGTATCATCCGCTAACGTGAAGCCGGGAGATCTTATCTTTTTCCAGGGAACCTATGATACTACCGGCGCATCCCATGTTGGCATTTATGTCGGCGGTGGAATGATGATTCACTGCGGCGACCCCATCCAGTATGCAAACATCAATACAAGCTATTGGCAGAGCCATTTCCTCGCATTTGGCAGACTGCCATGAGTAGGAGGATAACATGAATCCCAAAATTACAAAGCTGCAAACGGAACGCAGCAAGAATTGCTCTAAGATTGAGAATTTACAGGCCCGCAACAAGGAAATTGACGGCCAGATCACGGAACTTGACAATCTCGATATTATCGGGATTGTACGCGACTGCGGCATCACACCCGAAATGCTTGCAGAAATCATGAAAAGCATGAAGAAAAAGCCCCTGCCGGATACCACCGGCTATCACAACGAAAGTGAGGAAATTACTCATGAAACCAAAATTTAAGCTGTTCGCCTGTCTCCTTGCCGTCATGTGCTGCATGGCGGCTTTTTCTATGACTGCCTTCGCCAGCGACGGCGGCTGCTATGCGTCGGATGAAAGCGGCGTGGCAACGCCACCGGATTCCATCGACAGCATTACCGTTTCCACTGAGGGCGTAAAACTGTCGGAAAATCAGGGAAGCGAACCACTTACGCCGGACGGCAATTTATCCTTAATCGATGATGTGCATCAGGTGGAGACCTATGCAAGCTCCGAATCAGAACAAAAGGATAAGCAGTTTATTACCGTACAGAGTAAAAACGGCAATTACTTTTACATTGTCATTGACCGCAGCGGCGACACGGAAAACGTGTATTTCCTGAACCTTGTGGATGAAGCTGACCTGATGGCGCTTATGGAAGATGGCGATAGCGGCGATACGCTGGTTTGTACCTGTACTGATAAATGTGTCGCCGGGGATATAGACGGTACCTGTCCCGTATGCAAAAGCAATATGAGCGAATGTGCCGGCAAGGAAGCAGTCGCTGCGCCGGAACCGGATGCCACAACCGAGCCGGATACTGACCCCGCCGACAGTAAAAAATCCGACAATAACAGCGGACTTCTGCTCATTGTCCTTGTGCTTGCCCTTGCGGGCGGCGGCGCTGTCTATTGGTTCAAGTTCCGCAATAAGAAGCCCGACACCAAAGGACCCGCCGACCTCGACAATTACGACTACGGTGAGGATGACGATGATGAGGAATACGAAACCGAAGCCGATGAACCGGAGGAAGCCGACGCGGAGGATACGGAGAAATGACACTTTTTACAAACAATCCATTGGAACGTATGATGCAGCAGCGTCCGAGAGCCGGTAAGCGCGACGATACGCCGCGCACTATCGCGCCGGAGGGACACTTCTGCCACGGCTGCGGGAGCTTTGGCACTGTCTGCGTCCGCCCCTGTTATCGTGACGCAAAACAGTCAAAAAAGCAGTAGCCTGAATTGTAAATTTTCTATTTTGTATTGCTAATGTGCGGAC
>JAQWCP010000309.1 GCA_028705905.1 Oscillospiraceae bacterium | reverse complement strand
TTCCGTACAGCACAAAATCCATCAAAATCGTGCTGACATACAGGGCCACCAGGCCATAAAGAGCGCTATTGATTTGACCAAATACCAAAGCGGAAATGCCAATGATGCCAAGATCCAGTACCAGGAGCAATCTCCCCATGGGCAAATGTGCAAACTTCAGTTTCAACAGGCGGGCCGCAATATTGACCCCGCCCGTGCTGCCTCCGTGGCGGAAAATCACGCCGTAAGCGACCCCCAGCAGCAGCCCGCCATACAGGCTGGCAAGGAGAGGATCCATCGGTGGAAATGTATAAACTGCCCCCACCACGTCAATCAGGATGGAGCCGAGCACTGTTGCGTACAGGGAGCGGAATAAAAACTCTTTCCCCAAAAACTTCCACCCCACCAAAAAGAGGGGGATATTCATGACCATGATCATAATACCCACAGGCGGTGTGCCAAATATGCCATTGATCACCATGGCAATACCCGTCACTCCTCCAAAGGCAATGTTGTTGGGCGCAAAAAACCAGTTGTACGAGATGGCATAGAGCAGTGCGGTCACTGTCAGCCAAACGCCATGGTAAATCTCCTGTAAAACGGGATGTTTTGTGTTCATGCGGTAACCTCCTATCGGGACTCCGAGTCCGTTCCTTCTAATAAATTGAGTTGAATCTCTCCCAAGTCTTCCGGCTTTAACAAGGCGCCGGCCCCCGGCAACGTCTTGAGACGATAGCGAGCCCGGTTTTTCACTTGAGTATTCTCCCATGCAGCCGCCCATTTCACTTGGTATTTTGACTTCAGTGTCATCACTTGCACGCCCTGCACAGTTCGTGTGCTTTTGACCGCCAGAAGAGAGGAATCGAATAAAACGGCCCTATTTTCCGTAGAGCAAACCACGATCTCTTTCTCTTCTTCCAGCAGCAAGATAGAAACCACGGGACTTTTGTCGGAATACGCTCCGGTCAGCTTGCGGCGGCGGGAAACCGTTTGGTAACAAGAGAGGGCCACTCTTGCCACTTTCCCATTTTCAAAGCAGAAGAGCAAGCTCCCCTTGTATTCCCCGGAAAGGCAGGCAAACAGGACCTTTTCTCCTTCCTCCATGCCCAATTTTGCCGGCAAATAATCTCCCAGCAGGGACGCTTTCATATCCTCGAATTCATACAGCCTGGTCTTATACACTTGCTGACGATTGGTAAAAAACAGACATTCCGACCGGTTGGTCGTTTCCGTCTCACAGAGCAGTCCATCTCCCGGCTTCCATTTTTGATCTCCGCCCAGCCGCAGAGACAATGGGGTAATTTTTTTGAAATATCCGTCTTTTGAAAGGAATAAGTGCACCGGATAGTCGGCAATCTCTTCCTCTTCCGCTTCTTCCTCTGTTTCGGACTCATACACAACCAACGTCTTCCGTGGCGCGCTGTATTTTTTCTTTACCTGCTCCATCTCCGAGATGATCAGTCGTTTCACCTTTTGCGGCTTTTCCAGTGTCTCTTTTAAATCTGCAATTTCTGTTTCCAATGCCGCCGTCTCTTCCACCCGTTTTAAGATGTACCCTTTGTTGATGTTCCGCAATTTGATTTCTGCCACATATTCCGCTTGGACCTGGTCAATCCCAAACCCAGCCATCAGATTGGGAATTACATCCCCATCCTCGTCTGTTTCTCGAATGATCTGAATGGCCCGGTCAATGTCCAGCAAAATCTGTTTCAGACCCAACAGCAGATGAAGCCGCTCCTCCTTTCGCTTCATCATATAATAGACTCTACGCCGCACACTTTCTGTGCGCCAGGCGATCCACTCGTTTAAAATCTCAACCACACCCATCACCCGCGGCATTCCAGCAATGAGAATGTTAAAGTTGCAAGAGAACGAATCCATCAGCGGGGTCTGCTTCATCAGCCGAGACATGAGACGGTTGGGGTCCACACCCCGCTTCAAATCAATGGCCAATTTCAATCCATTTAAGTCTGTCTCATCCCGCATATCAGAAATCTCGCGAATTTTCCCGGTTCGGACCAGATCTGTTACTTTATCTAAAATTGCCTCCACTGTTGTTGTATAAGGAATTTCGTAAACCTCAATCACATTTTCTTCTTTGACATACCGCCACCGGGCGCGAACTTGTACAGACCCCCGTCCCGTTTGGTAAATGGTGGTGAGTGCCTTTTCATCATACAACAACTCGCCTCCTGTGGGAAAATCAGGCCCGTGGAGGGTAGAGAGCAGATTATGCTGATTGTCTTTCAAATATGCAATGGTCGTGTCGCACACTTCACCCAGAGGAAAGCCGCAGACCATACTGGCCATGCCCACGGCAATTCCTTGATTGGCCGAGACCAAGACATTGGGAAACGCTGTGGGCAGCAACGTGGGCTCCTGCATCGTCCCGTCATAATTGTCCGCAAAATCCACCGTGTCGTAATCGATATCGCGAAACAATTCGTTGCAAATGGGTTCCAGCTTTACTTCCGTGTACCGGGCGGCGGCATACGCCATATCCCTGGAATACACCTTTCCGAAGTTTCCCTTCGAATCTACAAAGGGGTGGAGCAGCGCACCATGCCCTCTGGAAAGACGCACCATGGTTTCATAAATCGCCGCATCGCCGTGAGGGTTTAAACGCATGGTCTGCCCAACAACATTGGCCGATTTGGTGCGCTTCCCATTCAAAAGCCCCATAAGATACATGGTATACAGCAACTTCCGGTGAGATGGCTTGAATCCGTCGATCTCCGGAATGGCCCGGGAGACTATGACGCTCATGGCATACGGCATATAGTTCAGCTCCAGTGTTTCCACAATCGGCTGTTCTGTCACCTGTGCCTGTAGCCCCTCTATCTGAGGCCGCTCCGGCTCTTCTTTTGTTTTTTTCTTCCGCGCCATTTTATCCGTCCTTTATGTTTTGCATTCCGTCAGGAAAGATCTACAATCTCCAAATACTTATATCCAT
>JAQWCP010000308.1 GCA_028705905.1 Oscillospiraceae bacterium | reverse complement strand
TGAAGTCGGATTTCAGGCTAAGCGGGTTTTCGTCCTCGCTGTAATTGAGATTCAAGTCCATCGGATTGATATAGTCGGTGGATGTTGGCGAGATTTTGATAACCTGCCCGTGCAGGCGCTCAATCAACGGCCCATATTCGGCTTCTGGATCACAGACGATAATATCGTCATCAGTGACAAGGAACACATTGGCGATTTCGCGCTTTGCGGAGAAGGATTTACCGGAACCGGGCGTACCGAGAATCAAGCCGTTGGGGTTTTTGAGCAGCTTGCGGTCTACCATGATAAGGTTGTTGGAAAGGGCGTTCAGCCCGCAGTAAAGGGCTTCCTTGCCCGTTTGGAAAAGCTCCTGGGTGGTAAATGGTACAAAAATAGCGACGCTCGATGTAGTCAAGCCTCGCTTTATCTCGATTTGGTTGTAGCCCAGCGGCAGGCTGCTCATCAGTCCTTCCTCCTGTCGGAAGTCCAGCTTTGTCAGCGCACAGTTATATTTCTGGGCAATAGAGCTTGCCTGAAATACATTGTTGTCGAGCTGCTGCTTGCTGTCAGCGGTGTTCAGGACGATAAAGGTCAGAAGAAACATACGCTCGTTGCGGCTTTGAAGGTCTTGCAGCAGCTTTTTGGCTTCACTTCCATAAGTGGCAAGGTCAGACGGAATCAAATCCATATCATATCCGGCTCTCACCGCCTTTTTCTGCTCATCCATTTTCATGCGGTCAAGGTCGGTAATTTTGCGCTTGATGGTCTTGATTGCCTTGACCTGATCCACCGACTGAACGTGCATGGTGACAATGAGAGAGCTTTCCATGTCAAGAAAGTCCGCCAGCATACGGTCATTCAGCTCCGGCGCAAGGATTTGCAGGAAAGATACGCTGCCGAGCTTTTTGCCCATGCTAAAGCTGTTTCCGTTGCGGAACTCAAAGGAACTGGGCGCGATAAAGTCCTTGACCGACAGCCCGGAGGGTGCCAGAGCGTCCCATGAGAACCGGAACGGCGCTTCTTCATCCATATGGAACATCCCGTACATCACACGCAGACGCTCCATGCCGTTGAGCGATTCTGCGGCTACGCCCAAACGCTTGAAGTTGTTGAGAATATCCGTTTCGATTCGTTCCAGACGGGGCTTTGCGGAGCGGAGGGTTTCTGCTTCCACGCCGAAGGTGAGGTACTTGGTCTTGATGAGACCGTTATTGCCGCGCGCAAGCTGACTTTGCAGCATTTCCGTGTATTCGGCGCGGATGCTGTCAAAATCGTCGCCCTTGGGGGAAATGGTCACGCTCCGGGAAAAGCTGTCCTGCGTTGCGGAAATATCCACGAAGGAAAACTGGAACTTGATGGAGCTGTCAAAGTAGTTGAGGAAGTCGCACCAGCCGTCAAAGATGGCGGTTTTATCCTCGTTTTGGTTGAGCTGATAATTGATCTCCTGAAACTGAATGGTCTTGGTATAGGTATCGTCGGTCACGCGGCAGATGCCGTCCGGGAACATCCGCTGAAACGGGATGCTGTCCTGCGCCGATTTGTGCTTTTTATCCGGCTGCTTGGCTCTTGCGATAGCCGCTTCGATTTGCTTCTTTTCGGCACGGGTGAGTTTTCTTTGGGTTGACAATGCGGTATACCTCCTTGTCGAGTTTTTCCTGTCTTTCAATGACGGTATAGAAATTGCTTGTCTCATAGGGGCGCTGCTTGGGTCTTAAAAAGCTGACCTGAATGATGTTGCGGATAATCTTTTCAAGGGGTTGTCCGTTCTTTTCATACATAGCAAGCAGAAAGAACGGCAGCATGATGAGAACCATGCAGATCGCGGCGGCACTTGTACCGGCGCTTCCCTTGAGCAGAAAAAACAGCGGTACTCCAGTTGCCGCGCCGCTGCCAAAGCAGATGAGCTGTCTTTTTGTGAGATTGAATACGACCTTCGTTTTCACGGTGGTCAGGTCTTTTGGTACGGGAACATATGCCACTTGGTTTCCTCCTTCTAATTTTTATGGAAAGTTAGCTTGACATTTTTAGCACTGGTGTTATACTCGTATATGGAAAGCTTGCTTTCCATATACACGGAGGTGGTAAAATGAAAAACCGTCTTGAAGAAATCCGAAAAGTGCGTGGGATAAAGCAGGAGGACTTAGCCGACGCGTTGGAAGTCTCACGTCAAACCATAGGGTCTCTTGAGAACGGGCGGTATAACCCGTCAATACTGCTGGCGTTCAAAATCGCAAGGTATTTCAATATGCAGATCGAAGATATTTTTATTTACGGAGAGGATGAGCAAAAATGAAAAAGGGCGCTGCTTTTACATTGACTGTGATCGGTTTTGTGTTGATTGTCGCTGGATTGTGCTTTCTTAAGACGGCCGGGGATGCCTCTGGTGTCATGAGAGTTCTTCCATATTTCATGATTGGGATTGGCTGTGGAGCTTTCGGACACGGAATGGGTGAGATGATAAGCAATCGAGCCATGAAGAAATCACCTGACATTCAGCGTGAGATGGAGATCGCAAAAAATGATGAGCGAAACATCGAAATAAGCAATCGAGCCAAGGGCAAGGCCTATGACGCTATGATTTATATTTTCGGTGCGTTGATGGTATCGCTGGGCTTGATGCAAATTGACACATTCGTGTTGCTGCTGATTGTCTTTGCCTACCTTGTAGTTGTGGGTATCTCAATCTACTATCGCATGAAATACGATAAGGAAATGTAAGATAAAGCAGATTGTCTACTTAAAGCGCAGGGCTATATGTCCTGCGCTTTAATGTGCATTAAATACTGATTTTGCAAGACTTCCAGTCTTAAACAGTGTGAAGCACAGCAGCACCGTATAGCCCATGCAAGTCCAGATCGCTTGGCTGATGTCCGTATCGACGGCGATGTTCTGCACCAGCACGGCGTAAATTGCCACACAGACGATGATGAGAAATGCCTGAAAACCGAGCGCAAGCA
>JAQWCP010000307.1 GCA_028705905.1 Oscillospiraceae bacterium | reverse complement strand
AGATCGCCAACGTGTTTCTTGTTACTGACGACGACATTATCGTCTGTGACCCAGAAGCCGAATATGGGCCGCTGATTGAGCGCCTGCACGGGCAGGTTATCAAAATCTCGCCAACATCCACCGACTATATCAATCCGATGGACTTGAATCTCAATTACAGCGAGGACGAAAACCCGCTTAGCCTGAAATCCGACTTCATCCTCTCCCTGTGTGAGCTGATCGTCGGCGGCAAGGAGGGATTGCAGCCGGTGGAGAAAACCATCATTGACCGCTGTGTTCGGCTGGTTTACCGCAATTATCTCAGCGACCCCCGCCCGGAGAAAATGCCGATTCTGGAGGATTTGTATAATGAGCTGCGGAAGCAGGACGAAAAAGAGGCGCAGTACATTGCCACCGCGCTGGAAATCTACGTCACCGGTTCTCTGAACGTTTTTAATCACCACACCAATGTGAATATTCACAGCCGTGTGGTCAGCTATGACATTAAGGAGTTAGGCAAGCAGCTCAAGAAAATCGGGATGCTGATTGTGCAGGATCAGGTTTGGAACCGTGTCACCGTCAACCGGGTCGCCCATAAATCCACCCGCTACTACATCGACGAAATGCACTTGCTCCTGAAGGAAGATCAGACTGCCGCCTACACGGTGGAAATTTGGAAGCGATTCCGTAAATGGGGCGGTATTCCCACTGGCATTACCCAGAACGTCAAAGACCTGCTTTCCTCCCGTGAGGTGGAGAACATCTTTGAAAACAGCGATTACATCTATATGCTCAACCAAGCCGGTGGCGACCGGCAGATTCTTGCCAAGCAGCTTAACATTTCGCCGCATCAGCTCTCCTATGTGACCCATTCCTCGGAGGGCGAGGGCTTGCTGTTCTATGGCAGCGTGATTCTACCCTTTGTTGACCGTTTCCCCAAGGATACCGGGCTGTATCAGATTATGACGACGAAGCCGCAGGAAGTGCCTGCGTGACACTGACGAAAGGATAAGACAATGGAAAGCAAACTTGAAGTTTTCAATAACGAGGAATTTGGCAGCGTCCGCGTCATCAGGGACGGTGACAAATATCTGTTCTGCGGCTCGGATGTAGCAAAGGCACTGGGATACAATGAACCGCACAAAGCAGTCGCACGGCACTGCAAGGGTGGGATGAAACGTCCCATCCTTACGAATGGTGGAAACCAGGACATGATTGTGATTCCAGAGGGCGATGTCTACCGGCTTATCGTGCACAGCAAGCTTCCATCCGCTGAACGCTTTGAA
The DNA here is from genome assembly GCA_028705905.1 of Oscillospiraceae bacterium. GTDB lineage: Bacteria > Bacillota > Clostridia > Oscillospirales > Oscillospiraceae > RGIG529. The sequence continues at coordinate 1,687 of JAQWCP010000307.1, read as the reverse complement.
AAGTGGGTTTTTGATGAAGTCCTGCCCTGTATCCGCAAGCACAGAGCATATATGGATGATTCCGTTCTTGCTCAGGTCATGGAGAACCCCGATCTGATTTTCCGCATGGCTGAAGCTATGCTGCATGAGCGCACCGAAAAAGGCAGGCTGGGTGCAGAACTGGCAGCGGCAAAACCCAAGGCTGATTATTTTGATGCTTTTATTTGCCCGGAGGACTGCACCAATATCCGTGCTACCGCAAAGGAACTTCAAGTGTCGGAACGCTGGTTTGTCCGATTCCTTGTGAAAGCAGGTTTCATGTACCGCTGCCCTGCTGGAACCCTTATGCCCTACAACAACCCGAAAAACGAAGGATTGTTCCGTGTGAAGGACTTTATCCGCAACGGACACAAGGGAGCTTATACCCTGATAACGCCCAAAGGGAAAGATTTGCTGCGTCAGCTTATTCCCGAAGCGCAAGCCACCGAAGTATAAGCCACCGAAGTATAAGCCACCGAAGTATAAGCCATTGACTAAATAGTGTAAGGGAGATTAGGCTGAGCACCACAAATGCTGAATGCGGAGAGCCATTTTAGGCTCCCCGCATTTGGTGTTTCGTTTTGATTGAGAACGGTGGAGGAACAATGCAATGCCTAAGGCACAGATGAAAACCGCACTCATTGCCATGAGCGGTGGCGTGGACAGCTCGGTGGCAGCATGGCTGATGCAGCAGCAGGGCTACCAGTGCGAGGGCACCACCATGCGGCTGTACCGCAATGCGGATATTGGGCTTAGCCCCTATCATACCTGCTGCACGCAAAAGGATGTGGACGATGCCAGTGAGGTGGCATTTGCGCTGGATATGCCCTTTGAGGTGCTGGATTTTACAATGGATTTCAAGGAGCAAATTATCGGTAAATTCATTCGCACCTATGAAGCAGGTGGAACGCCCAATCCCTGTATCGACTGCAACCGCATCATGAAATTTGATAAGCTGCTGCAATTTGCGGAGCAAAAAGGCCTTTCCTGTGTCGCAACCGGGCACTATGCCCGCATTGTGCAGGAGCAAAGCAACGGACACTATCTGCTGAAAAAAGCGTTGGATGAGAGCAAGGACCAAAGCTATGTGCTGTATATGCTGACGCAAACGCAGCTTTCCCGCATCCGCTTTCCGTTGGGGGAAACAAGCAAGGCAGAAACGCGGGGAATTGCCCAGCAGCTTGGCTTCTGCAATGCGCAAAAGCACGACAGCCAGGATATTTGCTTTGTGCCGGACGGAGATTATATTCGCTTTATGGAGCAGTACACCGGCAAGCGGTATCCCCGTGGAAGTTTTCTGGATGAAAGCGGGAAAATTGTCGGAACCCACTGCGGCGCGGTGCGCTATACCCTCGGCCAGCGCAAAGGGCTGAACCTTTCTATGGGCAAGCCGGTGTATGTGTTCCAAAAGGATATGGCCGCCAATACGGTATCGGTTGGGCCGGAGCGCCTGCTATATACCGATGCTCTGGTTGCGGAGACTATGAACTGGATTGCCATCGAGTCGCTCACATCCCCGCTGCGTGTCAAGGCAAAAACGCGCTACCGACAAACAGAGCAATGGGCGACGGTCTACCCGTTGGAACAGGGACGGGTGAAAATCGTATTTGACGAATCGCAGCGTGCCGTCACCGCTGGACAGGCGGTGGTACTGTATGACGGTGACATT
>JAQWCP010000306.1 GCA_028705905.1 Oscillospiraceae bacterium | reverse complement strand
ATCGTCCACACATAGAGAGGCGCGGTCAGCGTGAACACGAGACACGCAAACAGGATTGCGGGGCCGCTCCACTCGAACTGACCATGCTTCCTATAGTCGAAGTACGCCATGCCCAATTTTGCGAAAAAGAAGACTGCGAGGATCAGGTCGATGGCGGGAAACACCACCTTGTTGACCACGGTCTTGATTTGCTCAGAGGCGTCGTTCCATGTGCCCTCGATTGCGCCCGCCACGTCGCCTGTGCCAGCCGCCAGAGCGGGCGTCGCCATGCAGAGCGTAACCAGAAGGACGAGGCAAAGTGCGGCGATGAGTTTTTTGCTTTTCATAAAAATATCAGCCCTTTCAAAATAAAATGGTCGCTGGAGTTTTTTCTCCAGCGGCCTTGTCGATGCGTTTACGGTTTTGCCGGGGCGATATGCCATTCCTCCCACAGATTGCCCCGGATGGTGACGCTGTCGGTCAGGTTCATGCTGAGCATCCCTGCAGGCGTCCAGCAGTCGAGGAGCCATGTGTAGGGCGTATACGCTCCGTCCGGGAACCAGATGGGCGTGAAATGGGTACGGCGGTTATAGGTGCTGTAGCGGTTTTCCTTAAACTCAAACTCTGAGCTTTTGCCTGTGATGGTCCTGTCCAGCAACCGCCAGTAGGTGGCATAACCGAACTCTGGGAAATAGGTTACGGCGTTCTGTGCCGCGGTGGTGGCGGCGGACTGATCGGTGCGAACTCTGGCGGCCACGCTCTCCTGCACACCATAGCCGCTTTTGGTGGTGCTGCCGGTCGCGGTGGGAGATTTATCATCCGGCGTAATATTCATGGCGGCGGTCAGTGTCGCAGTGTAAGTGTTGTAGTCAAACATCCAGTAGCCATGATCCTCCCAATAACCGTTGTCCACCCAGTGATACCAATGGTCGGTGTGGCTTTTGCCCTCCGAATCCGTCCACCTGTCACTGTGCCAGCATTTCACCCACACAGGCACCCATTCCCAGAACTCCTGCCACCACGGAGACCAGATGCCCCAGCTCGCCGAGGTGACCTCCGCGTTGGTGGGAACGGGGCTTGCACGATAGGCATCGTTACGGTCAGTGGCGATGGGATTCGGCGGGTCGTTGCCATCGAGGTCAATCACATTGCAGTTAATCGTACTTTGCGCCCATCCCGTGCCGGACACGTTGACGCGGATGGTGATTACGCAGGGTTCGTCCGGTGTGTGCCATTTTACCCACGCAAGCTGGCTGTCGCCGTCCGGGTAGTAGATCTCGCTCACCGTATAGGTCGTGCCCTCTATGGTAAACTGCACCGAGGTGGGATTGTCCGGGTCGGACTGGCCGCCGCTGATCTCCACAGAGGTGATGACGTCAGTGTCCACACGGTACTCATAATCGTAATCTGTGGGGATCACTTCCTCCGGTTTCTCAGTAAAGCGGACGATGCCGATGCCAAGTGAAGAGATAATATCCGAGTTGCTGGCCTTTGCGGTTTTGCTTCCAGCCCACGATGTATAACCGAGGTCAGAGGCTTTCAGAAAAATTGCCAGTGGAAGGTTCTTATGGGTCAAGGAGCCCATCTTGCTACGCAGATCACCATTGACCTGCTGGTCGTAGAGCGCCGCTTCCGTTGCGGTCATGGCATATTGCAGACCGCTATAGCAGAAATATGCGATAGGCTCCACCACCAGCTTATACTCACCGCCTATCAGTTCATCGTAATCAAAGCCGATATAACCGCAAAGGCTCCGCAAAACCTGCGCATCTGTAAAATAGTTTCTAATGGCCTCAATGCTGGCGCCTGCACTTCCGGAGGAAATAATGCGGGGCAGTGTCTGCGCAGGATTGCGATAGGTGTATTGATTCACTTTTGCGGAGAGAGCCTGTCCTCCGTTATATGCCACCTTGCAAATCTTTCCGAAATCTATAATATTTTTAGATGGCGTCTTATTGGTCAGGTCTACTGAACGGCTGGCAACAGTGCGGGATTCCGCGTGGACAATCGTCACTCTAACGCCATCCATGCCGGGATTCCAATAGTTTTTTCCGGTGCCGCTGCCCATCCCGCCGCCACCGCCATCAATGTTAGGGTCGCCTGTGGCGTAAGCGGGCATTGTTCCGACAAACAGCAGTATGAGGACAAGGAAAATGGAGAGAATTCGTTTCATGGGACACTCCCTTCATAAAAATAGAGCGCAGCCTCTTGACTGCGCTCCAATGCTTTTGATTTGCTCTGCGTTAATCCATGATCCCAATTTTTTCGCCACTTTCATACATATCGTCCAGTGTCCCACCTTGATTTCCAGAACCAACATCCACATATCCGAATCCTGGTACATAAACCTGACCATTGTCGTTAGAGCTGCCAGGAGTAGGTTCGCTGGGAGTGGTCACGGTGGTCTGCTCCGGCGTGTAGGTGGGTGGCATTTCCGTATTACGCTCTGCCTCCGGCACATCCTCACTGTCATGGTTATCCCCGACAGGTGTTGGATTCTCCGGCGCTTCGGGCTTGACCGGCGCGGCCTGAATGGTCTGCTCGGTGCCCTCGCTGTCAGCTCCCGCGGCGGGATCGGGCTGGCTGTTGTCTGTGCCGCCGTCAATCTGCACCACCGCATCGGACTTATCCGGTGTGTCGATGTCCACCACCGGCTCTGAGCTTGCCGGGGGATCATCTTTCAGTGCCGGATCTGTCTTTGCTGGGGAGCCAAAGCGTCCGGCGATGCCCACGATGAGCGCCACGCAGACCAGAGCGCCCAGCACGATGAGCCATGTGCGTTTCGTCTTATCTTTCATAGAGTTTTGCCTCCTTTTTCTTGTTTCTGCGGATATTCCTCTTATTTGCACACTACCATGTATGATCTAAGAAGTCTACAACATATTTCGTACATAATTAGGGCGGGATATAATGAGACGTAAGTTGTGATCAGGCTAAACCCTACCATGGGTCGTAGAATCCACTTTTGTGACCAGCC
>JAQWCP010000305.1 GCA_028705905.1 Oscillospiraceae bacterium | reverse complement strand
GACTGTGGACGTGACAGTTCGGCGGTTGCGGGAAAAGATCGAGGACAATCCCGCCCAACCGGCCATTTTATTGACCCGGCGGGGCGCCGGATATCTTTTAGTGAGAGCAGAGGCTGTCAACGCCTAATCTATTACAGGAGAGAAGGGAAGCGGTTATGTTTCGAAGTCTGCATATGAAGCTGGTTATGATCCTCCTGCTATTGATTCTCTCGCTGATGACAGTGGTAGGCGTGTTTTTGACGAACAGTGTAGCCAATTTTTATCTCAATTCATTTTACCAGCAAATGCAGACGGTTTTTTCTGATGAACAATTCTATAATGACTTAAAGAGCAAGGCTGCATCGGATGACAGCTTGGAACAGCTCAAGCAGATGCTGGAAGGCAACGCAGGCGTTTTGGGCATCAATAGCGGCACCCGGAATTACTTCATTTTGGATGGAAAAACCGGCGTTTTTTTGGCAGGTTCTGATTCAGAACAAGGGCAGGCACTGGAGATGACGCCCAATATTCTGACCGCGATTGCGGGCAAAGAGGGATACCACAGTGATATGACCGCGTCCTATATGGATGTGGCCATGCCGCTTGCCAGCGGGGGCCATTCTTATATCATTTACATACTGGACAACCGGGAAACAATGCAAAACCTCAATAATGAGTTGTTTTTCATCATTGTAGAGTCATTGGTGTTCGGTCTTCTCATTTCCGTGATGCTCAGCTTTCTTCTTTCCAAAACAATGATTACCCCAATTGAACGGCTGACGGAAGCGGTGGAGGATGTCGCCAACGGGGACTTTTCCCGCAAGATCCAGGTAGCCTCTCGAGATGAAATCGGCATTCTCACCGGGAAATTCAATCATATGGCAGGCGTGCTGAGAGAGACGCTGAATGCTGTGGAAAACGAACGAAACAAATTGAACACATTGTTTCTGCACATGACAGATGGGGTGGTGGCCTTTTCCAGAGGTGGAAAGATCATCCACAACAACCCTGCGGCTACAAAGATGCTGGGGATGGAGCTTGACGAAAACACCACGTATGGAGATATTTTTGAACAGGTGGCACCGCTGTCAAATGTGTTATGTTTGAAGCAGTCGGAGTATGCAAAAGGGGACATGTTCATTGGCAAGCGCAATTTGGAGCTTCTCATCGCACCGTTTTTTGGGGAATCTCAAGGTGGTGTCTTGGTGGTGATCCATGATGTGACGGCCCAGCGGCGCACAGAGGAATTGCGGCGGGAATTTGTGGCAAACGTGTCCCATGAATTGCGCACACCCCTCACCAATGTACGCAGCTATGCAGAGACATTGCTGGACGCAGGGGATCTACCCGAGGAAACGCGGGAGAATTTCCTTTCGGTCATTTTAAGCGAAACAGACCGGATGGCCCATATTGTACAAGATTTGCTGACTCTTTCACGGATGGATTACGGAAAGAGCAAACTCCACTATGAATGGTTTCTATTTTCTGATGCGATCCGGGCGGTTTATCAGGCCAATTATATTGAAGCCAGCCGGCGGGGTCATACGCTCCGGATGCAGTTTTCGGAGCAGTTGCCGGAAATTTTTGCAGATCGAAATCGCATTGAGCAGGTAATGACAAACATTTTGTCAAACTCTATTAAATACACACCCGACGGAGGGGAGATTACCCTTTCAGCAGGATTGTTAGGAGACAAAGTGTGGTTAGAAGTGTCCGATAATGGAATTGGAATCCCGGAAGAGGACAAGGAACGTATTTTTGATCGGTTCTACCGGGTCGATAAAGCTCGCTCCCGGGAATCTGGTGGGACCGGTCTGGGGCTTTCCATCGCAAAAGAAATTGTGTTGCAGCATGGCGGAGACATTCAGTTGACTGACTATATGCCAAAAGGACTCTCTGTGCGGATTGTGCTTCCCATTGCGGGGAAAGAAGCTGAGGACAGAAGTGATGGAGAATAAACGTCAATGGATGGAATATGGCAAAACATTTGGGATTGCTGTTCTGAGCATTTCGGCTGTTTTACTGGCGATAAAGGCGTACTTTTTGCCCAATTTGGTGAGCCAGTTGCCGCTCCGCTGGGCCACGGGCTGGATTTTTCAGATCGGTGACAAAACACAGGAAGAAGCAAAATCCGGTGCCCAAATGGCGTCTGTTCCCGTTCGCATTGTGATATCGTCCGATTCTGGCAGGCGGTGTGTGCAATATGGAACGGCGGAGACAGAAGGGGTGTTTGGACAGGTGGGAGGCCTTTTAAGCGAGACATTGAGTATGGCTGGCCCATCTCGGCAGATCACAGAAGGGCAATTTCAGGAGGCGCTGCAAAAAGAAGGGTGCTTTTTTGAATGGATGGAAGCGGTCCCTTTATCTGCCCTTTGCGCATGGCTCAACTCTGGCGTGGAGAACGTAAAACTGCTCCATTCCGCCAAGCGGATTTTGGTTGGAGAGGACGAAACAGGCGCGCCTTGTTTGTATTATATCAATGCAGCCGACGGCCTGTATTATGCCTGTGGGACGGGCGAGATTTTAAAGGAACGTTTGGAACAAACTGTGACGGGCTATCTTTCCAACGGTGCCCGGTTTGCGTTTGAGACAGATTTGGGCAACGCTGTCGATCCATATTGGGTTTTGATCAACGGAATGTCGAGTCTGCCCATATTAGAGAGCCAAAACCCATTGGATAGAGAAGAGACGGCGGATCAATTGTTTGAAATTCTAGGTTTCAATTACCATACAATGTCTAGCTACCAGGTGGAAGGCGGGAAGGTATATAAGCAGGAGCGCAATACCGTGCGCCTCACTCAGAACGGGGAAGTGGCTTATACAGGAAACGCTTTGGAGCGCTTTCCGGTTCCATGTGCTGGTGTAGCTCCAAACAAAACGGAAGTCATTGAGGGAGCCCGCCAGCTGGTGGTGCAGTTGATGGAGCCGTTTTGCGGAGATTTGGCTCGATTTTATTTAGCGGGAATGGAAGAGCAGGAGGAT
>JAQWCP010000304.1 GCA_028705905.1 Oscillospiraceae bacterium | reverse complement strand
GCCCTCATACCATTAGCGTGCCGCGGATCAAACGTGCGGACGACATTGATCCGGGTGTATTTGACAACGGCATCAGCGATGACATTTTTGCCAAATTATGTGCGCTGATCCGAATCGCAGTTCCATATACCGGCATGATTATTTCTACACGCGAAAGCCAAGAAGTCCGTGAGCGAGTGATCCGCCTTGGCGTGTCTCAAATCAGCGGCGCGTCTCGTACCTCTGTCGGCGGATATGAAGAAGAGGAACGTCCCCACGACTCAGAACAATTCGATGTTTCAGATCAGCGGACTTTGGATGAAGTAGTACATTGGTTAATGGATATGGGATATATCCCCAGTTTCTGTACAGCTTGTTATAAAGAGGGCCGTACAGGGGATCGTTTTATGAGCCTATGTAAAAGTGGACAGATTCAAAATTGCTGCCATCCAAATGCGCTGATGACGCTGCAAGAGTATTTGATGGACTACGCGTCTCCAGGGACAAGGCAAATGGGTGAAGCTTTGATTGCAGAGGAATTAAATAAGGTTCCAAATCCAAAAGTAAAACAAATTGCGACCCATCATTTAGATGAAATTAAAAACGGGAAACGAGATTTTCGTTTCTAATAATAGAATCATAAGAAAGGATTATCACATGGGACTAAACAGCACACCGTCCGGCGATCGCGTTCACATTGGGATATTTGGAAAGAGGAATGCCGGAAAGTCCAGTGTAATCAATGCAATTACCGGCCAAAATTTAGCTATTGTATCGGAGCATAAAGGTACCACCACTGATCCTGTCTCAAAGGCAATGGAATTGCTTCCGTTGGGGCCAGTGATCATGATCGACACACCAGGCCTCGATGATGAAGGAGATCTGGGGGCGCTGCGTATCCAGAAGGCGCGTCAAGTATTAAACAAAACTGACATTGCAGTGCTGATTGTCGATGCCGCTATCGGCATGACACAGGAAGATCATGAAATTGTATCTCTCTTTCAGGCGAAAAAACTGCCATATGTCATTGTGATGAACAAGTTGGATCTAGTTGCGCAACCGTCGGAAAAAACAGAAGAGAACGTCATATGGGTCAGTACCACGACGGGTGAAAATATTTATGAATTGAAAGAATTGATTGCCAAGCAAGTGCCGAAAGGGGATATAGAAAAAAGAATCATTGCAGACTTACTCTCCCCTTCTGATTTTGTTGTACTTGTCGTCCCCATTGATTCCGCTGCACCAAAAGGACGACTTATTTTGCCGCAACAGCAAACCATACGTGATGTGTTGGAAGCAAATGCGACATCCATTGTTGTCAAAGAAAACGGGTTGAAAGAAACGCTGGATTCTTTGGGGAAAAAGCCAAAGCTCGTAGTAACGGATAGTCAGGCATTCGCCTCTGTATCTCAAGATACGCCAGATGACATTTTACTTACCTCTTTTTCCATCCTTTTTGCACGGTATAAAGGCAACCTTGCGGAGGCAGTGAAAGGTGCAAAGGCCATTGACTCTTTGCAAGATGGAGATACTATCTTGATCTCTGAGGGGTGTACACATCACCGGCAATGCGATGATATTGGGACTGTCAAACTCCCCCGTTGGATCAATGAGCGCACAGGCAAGAAACTCAACTTTACATTCAGTAGTGGGACAGAATTTCCCAGCGATTTATCTCCTTATCGCATGATTGTTCATTGCGGTGGATGTATGCTGAATGAGCGTGAAATGAAGTACCGCATTCAGTGTGCGGTAGATCAAGAGATTCCCATTACCAATTACGGGATCTCGATTGCCTATATGAAGGGAATTTTAAAGCGGAGTGTCCGCCCGTTCCCGGAGATTTTAAAAATCTTAGAGGTATAGAAAAAGGTGGCTACACTTATCGTGTAGCCACCTTTTGGGGTATGATTTATTTTGTTGGCTCAAATTTGCATTCTTCCATTGGCTTGCAAACATATTCGCCTTCTGGTTTTTCTTCATCTTTTTTCGTTGCCGTTGCACTGGGTTCCGCACCCGGAGCAACACATTCGCCCATTGGTGTGCAAACGACATCATCTTTCTTTGGCGCTTCGCCAACGACGCATTCACCCATCAGTGTGCAGTTTACATCGTCCGCTTTCGGGGCTCCGTCGACAATGCATTCCCCCATGGGCGTGCAAACCACATCGTCTTTCTTCGGCTCAGTTTGGATGGTGCAGCCTACCATTGGCGTGCAGACCACTTCCCCTTCCGGCGCTGTAGCTGGTACTTGCGAGGCGGTATATTGCTCATAGCGATCCAGTGTCATAATCACATGTGTTGGCTTATTATTCTGGAACACATACGCCTCTTGCTCATCCGCCAACTGTTCGCACACTTGGTCGAACCGCTCCGTAAGATCTTTGGGGCTAATGATTTTGGTAATGTTGAGCTTCATTTGGGCCACCTCCTATCTCTCTTTATAGATAACAAAATTGCAACACAAGTGCGGTCCTTTGTCTACCCAATTTTTCATTGTGGAAAAGTAATAAAGTTCTCGAAAAGCTGCATCCGCGTTGCAAAAATGGATCCATGTTCATATGAACAATATGATAAAATAAGCGGTGTATGCTTCGCTTAATCCCACAATCTGCTTGGATAAAGTCCTTCTTTTGTCATCGTACGAATAGCGTCTACAACGCTCTCTTTATCTTCTCGGTAGGTAACACCATACCACTGGTCTGGTGATTGCAAAACACGTACTTCTGCCTTGCCTTGCTGCATCAAGTGCCGCACTGCATCTGGCAAAAAAAATTCCCCGCCCAACGGATTATTCGCCAGTGCTTTTTCCAGAAAAGCAGGAAATTGTAATTCTAATTCAGAAAGAAATGTATGGGAAAAGCACCAGCAATTCATAGAGACAGTGCAATGATCTGGCAAAAGACAAAAGGTTTCCCCGTTATCCTCTGACCACCCGATTCCATCTGGTCGTTTGACCACAAACGTTCGCTCTGTGATACTG
>JAQWCP010000303.1 GCA_028705905.1 Oscillospiraceae bacterium | reverse complement strand
CGCCGGACGCACCGGCTTGCCATACAGCCGCTCTCCCTCTTTTTCCAGCGCAAAGAGATAGAGCAGCATCTGCATGCCAAGGCCGTTCCAAATTTCCGTCAGGTCAAACGACTTTGCGCCGGTCTTGTAGTCCACAATGCGCAGATATAAGACCCCGTCCTGCTCCCAGCCGTCGACCCGGTCCACAAAGCCGCTGATGGAGAGGGTGATGCCGTCCACCTCCAGCTTCAGCGGCGGCAATTCCCCTTTTTCTCCAAATCCCAGTTCGAAAGAGATGGGCGTAAAATCCGATGCGTCTAATTCTTCCACCACGTTCTTCACAATGAAAAACACCATTTTTTGCAATCGGCGGAACAAATACCGGAACCGAGGCGTCTTTTCTGCCAGCCCGCCCAGCACCGTTTCCGCATATGCCTCCATCTCTTTTTGGCACGCCTCTTGCAGGGTCTCTGGGTTTACTTCTCCCTGCCCGCCCCGGGCTGTGTATTCTGCCAACACCCGTTCTAAGGCAAAATGAACCAGCGCACCCATCTCCGGTGCGGCAAACCGGGCGGTTCTTCGCTCTTTTGCCCGCATGCCATACTGCATAAAATAGGCAAAATGGCAGGACTGGTGCTTGTCCAGCCGGGAGGCGGACATGGAAACCTGGTCTCCATACAAGGCCCGTACCATATGGGGAGAGAGGCGGCCTTCCCCCAGCGCGGCGGTGCGCAGCACCGCCTCCACCGCCGGGGCATACTCTGGCATCTGGGCCAAACGGCGCAGCCACGCCGCGTTTTGCTTGGGCCGAAGGGCCGCCGCCTCCAGAGCGGGGCGGGGCGCGACAAAGCGCAGGGCGTCTCCCAGCTCTGCCTCTGTTTGAAATACCCCATGGGGCAGCAGGCGACGCACCCGCTCGATGAGAAAAGACGGCCGGTGCTGCCCGCCGCTTACATCCGCTTTTGGATAGGAAAGAAACAAACCCCGGGATGGTATGGCACACACGGCGTCGATGGTGGCCATTTCCCGCAGCAGGCGATATTCCTCTGTGGGGGAAAGGGACAGACCAAAGCCCTCCAAAAACACCCGATCTTCCTCTTTCAGCAGACCCGGGGGTTCTGCGGCCATGGGCAGCGCCTCATCTGTAGCCCCCAGCAAAAACAGATAAGAAACGGTCTGCTGCCCCACCCGCATGGCCTCACCCGCCGTCACCCGATCCAAGGAAACCGGGATCGACCCCACATCATACTGAGACAGCACCAGAGAGAACAGCCCGGAAAACTCCCCCAGCGTCATCTCTATGTCTCCCAAACGATCCACGCACTGTTCCAGGCCGGTACAAAGAATTTCCCACAGTTGCCGGTACTCCTCCGCCAGCTCCCGTTGATCCAAACGATCCAGCGTCTCGCTTTGCTGCTCCAAACGCTCCGGAAGCTGGATCTCCTCCAAAAACGCATACAGCGCCAGCGCCTGGGCCCGAGCCGTTTTTGCGCCGCTTCGTTCCAGGCGGCGCAAAGGGGCGATAAACCGCGCCCGCAGCTCGTTGAGCTGAGAGAGGCGGTCTTCATCTTCCGGCGTCCATTCTTTGCCAAATCCATCCGGATGCATGGTCCAAGACTTACTATAGCCACTGCCGCCTCGAATATTCCAGCATAAAACGTAATTTTCCATGAGATCGCACTCTGGAAGGCTGAGGTGCGTCAGCCCTGTCTTCAAATAGCGAAATACATCCTCATATTCGTATCCGTTTTGGATCACATCCAAGGCCGACAACACCAAAGACAAGATGGGCTTTTGCAAAATGTCCGTCATTTGGCTAAGAAAAACCGGGATACCGTACCGCTCAAACACCACGTCCACAAGCCCTGCATAGGACTCAAACCCCCGGGCCACAACGGCGATGTCCCGGAACCGGCACCCTGTTTCCTCCACAAGGCGCAAAATTTGGGCTGCCGCCCACTCTACCTCGGAAAAGGGCGTATCTGCCTCCATGCACAAAACAGCATCCTGACACAGCGTCTCTGCCGCCGCCCCAGGCCATTCTGCAAACAGCGTCTGTTCCAAATATAAAAGGGCCGGCGCCCGGTCATCTGCTTCCGGCGGGCAAAGGGTCACTTTGGACTCTCGCCCCCGCTCTTTCGCCATGCGCAGTAAAAATCGGCCTGTTTTGCGGGCAAATACAAACCGATCCTCCCGCTCTTCCAGGGAATCGCAGGGCAGGGCCACAGTCATCTGATCCGTTTGCCCAAACAGCGCCCGCACCACTTGCCGCTCCTGTGCGGTAAAGTCCGTAAAGCCATAGAGATACACCGCCTTGCCCGCTCCATAGGGGCAAGTCTCCAATTGCGCCACAAGGCGGGTCAGGCGGTCTCTTGGATCGCAGTACCCTTGCCCCAGCAGGCTGTCATACGCACCATAAAGCAGCGCCAGCTCTTCCAGCCGCTGGCGCTGCACCCCCTCTGTTTTGCCTGCCGCTTCATATAAAATCTCCGGCGTCACCATTCCGTTTTTCAGTTCATCAATGGTGGCCAGCAGCCCCTCCAAAAATGCCGGCTTCCAAGAAGCACCGGCATGAAACGATATCTTCGATTCCACCAGCTTCTGGGCCCGCTGCATCACCAGAATCCGCCCGCCGTTGTCCAAAGCGGAAACGGCAAGCCCCCCCGCCTGGGCGGAGACCCGCCCGGCCAGCCGGGTAAAGCTGAGGACTTCTGCAAACAGGCAGCTTTCGTTCCCCAAAACAGTGCAGAGCGTCCGCTCCATCTGATGGGAGTATTGCTCCGGGACAACCAAAACCGCCTGGCGGCCCTCTGCGACATCGGACGCCATCTGAGCCAGCAGACGAGGAAGCGTTTTCCGGCCCCGGCCCAACAACAATTGAAGCATTGTTTCCTCTCCTTTTTATCCAAAACGGCGGCGCCCAAAGGCCACCGCCGTTTTTTGCATGATCCACTCCTTATCGTCTTCCACCGCCGCCGGAGCTGGA
>JAQWCP010000302.1 GCA_028705905.1 Oscillospiraceae bacterium | reverse complement strand
GGTCGTCCCAGGGGTCTTGCGCTTGCTGCCCCTCCTCCGGGTCGTCCCAGCCGTCTTTGGGGGACCGTCCACCAGGCCCAGCCTCCTCTTCCATCCCGGCCGGGCCTGGTGCGTCGTCAAAAGGGTCCGCCCCGCTTGCCCCAACATCCACCGGCGACCCAGCCGCACTGTCCCACGGCTCCTGGCTCACATCCATGCCGTCTGCAAATTCGTCCAACGTTCTTCCTCCTTTTGCCGCCCCAAGGGCGGCCCTTGTTTCCCTGCAAATAGGGGGTCACTCCCCACCCATCAGGCGGGCATCTGCCCCGGCCCGCCGCCGGAAAGGTCAACCATATATGGCCCCTCGGATAATCCCAAGGTGGGGGCAGCCTGCATCTGGGCGGCTTGGGCAGCAACCTCCATGGCCTTCTGGGCGCGGATCTTCTCAATGAGCGCCTGCTTCTTCGGCACATAGCCGTCCGGGAGCCGCTCCAGATAATCTTCCAGGTCCAGCTTGTCCTGGGTCAGCAAATTATCCAGCGTCTGAACAGAGGCGATTTCCGACCAATAGGCCGATGCCCCCACATCCAGCTTCAGCGACAGAGGAATCTGCTGCAACACAGAAAAATCGAAGGGCAGAAAGGCCATTCCACCGGCCATCACGTCCGACTGCTCCACCAGGCGCATCCCGTAATACGCCCCCATAAAGTCCAGATAAACCCGCCCCAGATCCTCCAAACACTGAAACAGATTCCGCTTCACCGTCTCCAGGGGAACGCCGGAGGCCTCCTGCAAGGCGATGATGGCAGAGGTGTTGTCCGGTCGCACATTGCCCAGCGCGGCATCTGTGGCACCCAGGAAATTCTGGGTGTATGTCACCGCCAGCTCGATAAACTGGGACACCTGGGGCGAAATCTGAGCCGGGTCCAAGATCCGGGCCACGTCACCCATGTCCCCGCCGTGGACGCCGATGGCGGCCCCCACCCGGCCGTCCCATGCGGCGATGCGGGTCTTGTCGTAAAGCACCCTGGGGTAGGCGGTGGTCATAAGAGAGATCATGGCCATGGCAAAAAGCTTGTTCACAAAAATCTGGTTGGGGATCAGCCCCGTAATGGCCGCCTGCCCGTGGTAGCTGTTGGGAATAAAGTCCCAAGACAGCCACACGATGGGGTAGTGGGAAAGCCCGGTTAGAAATGGTTTTTTAATCAGGCATGTCTTTGTGGTCTCCAATGCCCAAATTTCTCCCGTCTCCGGCTCCCGCCAGAATTTCAGCAAAACGGTGGTTTTGTCGTCATCCTGCCGCTCCCTCTGGGGGGTGGTCTCATCACTGTCCGGGACAATGCTCTGGGCGTCTTTTGCCCCCAGCGCCTTGGCCTTCCACCGAAGCCGTTCCGTCAGCTCCCTTGTCACCAAGATCACATGGGGCTGGGTCTCCACCCGCCGGTCGTTGGGGTTGCCAAAGAGCACCCGGGTGTTGTCCACCATTTCCGTACGGATGGCCCCCTTCTGGGCCTGCCCCGTCTCCGCGCTGGGGTCGAAGTAGGTATAAAGGCACCCGTCCCCGTCAATGGCGGCAGAGCGCAGCAGCTCCCGCACAAGGCTCCCCACTTTGTTGTGTTCCAGGAGAAATTCGAACTGCCCGTTCACCACAGAGGCAATGGTTTCCCCCCGTCCGTCGGGGAATACAGCCGCCTGCATGGGGGCGGCCTGTAATTTCAGGTTATCCGCCGCCGCCGAAGAGACCAAGTACAAGATCACCCGCTTGAGAAAGTTGAATACCGGTGTGGGCAGTCCCTGGGCCTCCACCCCTTCCCATTGCTTGCCGATGAAGAAATTTTCGTTCACCTCCACCGTGTCGTACAAATCGATGCGGGTGTTGTAGTCGATCCCTCGCTGGTATTGCGCCCAAATCTCCTGCAAGTCCGCTTTTTTTTCGTTCTGAATCTGTTCCATGCATCCCGTTCCTTTCGTCTTTCACCCAGAGTGGCTAAACGCCCACCTCGTCCCGGGTTCGCCTGCCCTTTGCCTGATAGCACAGCAGCTTTTCCACCTGGTCAGAAAAGTTGCCGGGCAGCAGCCCCTCCCCTGTTAAATTTTCCTGTTTTACCTCCATGGCGTAAAGCCGCCCTGCCAGTTGGGTCTGCTCCTGCTCCAGCCGCCGTGTCCGGTCTTCCAACCCCCGAAGCCGCCGGTCCCGTTTCTCTCTCGCCGTCTCCCGGCTCCAGAGGAGCGCCCCCAGGGCGCAGCCCGCCCCCGCCAGCAAAAGCGCCGGCACGGCCAGCCATATCGTCAAACCATTCATCTTTCCTGTCTCCTTTCCCTCCGGGGCCTCCCGGCTCGGCACCGGAATGGCACACTTGTGCTTCCCGCCACTCCTTCATATTTCCCATGCAAATCCATGTCTTTTCTTCCCCTCCTCGTTTCTTCTGGTTGCCTTTTGCATACAGTCGTCCAAGGGGGAAACTTCCCGCGTATTCTCCGCTCCATTCACCGGCGCCTTCATCCAGGTGCCTGGTTCGCTCCAACGCGCCCAGCTTTTCTTGGGGCGTTCCGTATTTGTCTATATTTATATGTATATCGATATTACAAGCTCTCTCCCGAGAGAGCTAGGTCGCCTGCGCGCTCCCCGCATTGGGCGTACGGGGAAACGCGTAGACTTGGTTTGCTATGGGCCATCCCATGGATCCGGAGTCCGGGTGGAAAAGATGCCCAAATCTCCCCGCTCCCCACCGCCGCCCTTTGGGCGGCGGTTTCGCCCAAAGGCTTCCATGCCTGTCCTTCTGTTGAGGATCACAGCGCCACGCCATTCGTTCCGTTTTTCCGCAGGGCCTTCCACAGCAACCTTCCTTCATTTCCTCCGGCGACGGGAGGAGGGTCTCCTCTCTTTCCCACTCACAAAACCTCCCGGTTTGGGCAGAGCGTCAGGAGAACACCTCTCCGTCCTGTGCGTCGCCAAAGTAGACGCGTATGCTAGCTGGTGCATTTCCTTTGCCCTCCG
>JAQWCP010000301.1 GCA_028705905.1 Oscillospiraceae bacterium | reverse complement strand
AGGTCTATGAATATGGAACTGTGCAAAGCTCCAGTGACGATATTGTACAGGTAGATGGCTTGCCCCATAGCCATTATGGGGAACTGCTGGAATTTGAAAATGATGCGTATGGTTTGGCGCTGGACTTACGTCTCGGCGGCGTCGGCGCTGTTTTGCTCACCAGTGGAAGCCACATTTCCACCGGCTCTGTTGTGCGCGGCACAGGCCGAACAGCCGACATCTGCGTGGGCCCGGAGTTGCTCGGGCGGGTGATTGACCCCATTGGCCGCCCATTGGACGGGAAAGAACTTCATGCTTCCAAATTCCGGCCCATTGAAAACCCCGCGCCGTCCATTATGAACCGTATGCCCGTAAAAAAGCCGCTGGAGACGGGCATCCTCGCTGTGGACAGTATGATCCCCATTGGCCGCGGCCAAAGAGAGCTTATCATTGGCGACCGGCAAACGGGTAAAACTTCAATTGCTTTATCTGCGATGTTAAATCAAAAGGGAAAAGATGTGGTCTGCATTTATTGCGCCATTGGGCAAAAAGCCTCTACGGTGGCACGTCTTGTGCATACGTTGGAACAAGCTGGTGCAATGGAACACACCATCGTTGTCTCTTCCACTGCCAGTGACTGCGCTGCCATGCAGTATCTGGCGCCTTATGCCGGCTGCGCCATTGGGGAACATTTCATGTATGAAGGCAAGGACGTTTTGATCGTGTACGATGATTTGTCCAAACACGCTGTAGCCTATCGTACCATTTCCCTGTTGCTGCGTCGGCCGTCAGGCCGTGAGGCATACCCCGGCGACGTCTTTTACCTGCACAGCCGCCTCCTGGAACGGGCCGCTAAATTGGACGACTCTTTGGGTGGCGGGTCCATGACGGCACTTCCCATTGTTGAAACCATGGCGGGGGATATTTCGGCCTACATTCCAACCAACGTGATCTCCATTACCGATGGTCAAGTTTATCTGGAAAGTGAATTGTTCCACTATGGCGTTCGCCCCGCCGTCAACGTGGGCCTATCTGTTTCCCGTGTTGGCCGCTCTGCACAGCAAGATGCCATGAAAAAAGTATCTGGCAGCCTGCGGCTGGATGTGGCGCAATACCGGGACATGGCAGTTTTTGCACAGTTTGGCGCCGATATTGACGAGACCACTGCTTCTTTGCTCCACCGAGGAGAGCAGTTGATTGAACTGTTGAAGCAGCCGCAAAATGAACTCCTTTCCCTCGCGGAACAGGTGGCGATTCTATCCGCATTTTCCCAGAATTGCTTTAAAGTGATCCCGCTGTCCAAGGTTCCAGATCATAAACGGGCATTGCTCTCTTATCTAAAGCAGGAATATGCCCATTTGTTACAGACCATCAATGCAACAGGCACATTAGACGAAAGCAGCAAAGAGACTTTGGCCGACGCCATTGCTCGCTTTTCTGCTGCATATGGAGAAGCGGATCATGCACAACATCAGTGAGATTCGTCACCACATCAACGCCGTCGCAGAAACAAGAAAGATCACCGGTGCAATGCAGATGGTCGCTTCCTCGCGCATGAAAAAAGTCATGCCACACATTGAATACAACCAAAAATATTCCGTCCGCCTTCAATCCACTATGAAGGAAATTTTGCAGTCTTCACAGGAAATTTTGCATCCATATTTGCAGAATCGAAGCGGGGGCCGACGGACCTATGTGGTTGTTGCCGGAGACAAGGGAATGGCTGGTGCATATAACACAAATCTCCTGCACTTTGCATATGCTGAGATCTCTGCGCATCCCGGCTCTTATCTGATTACTTTGGGTCTGAAAACCCATCAGTTTTTCCGGCGCAAGGGAATTGTTCCCGATTTGGAGATTGAAAGTTACGCACAAGACCCCTCTCTTGCCAATGCGCGTGCTCTTTCCTATCATATGATGGCACTGTTCGACGAGCAGCAAACCGACGAGATCTATATAATTTATACAATGTTTTCTGGCCCCGTCAAGAACACGCCCGTCATCCAGCATCTGCTTCCCCTTCTCCTGACGGATTATGATCAATTCCAGACTTCTGCACCAGAACGGGATATTCTTTATCTCCCTTCTCCGCAGGAGGCGTTCGATTTTCTTGTGCCACAGTATATCGTTTCTCGTATTTTTGCCGCCCTTGTGCAGGCGTACGCCAGCGAACATTTCGCGCGGATGAATGCCATGCAAAGTGCGAACCGAAATGCGGACGAACTTTTGAAACGTTTAAAAATGCAATACAATATGGCGCGTCAAGCGGCGATTACACAGGAAATTTCTGAAATTTCCGGCGCCGTTGAGGCGCTACGAAACGGAGATGCCGCTTATGCCGCTGAATGAAACAGAAAAAGGGATTATCATCAAGATTAGCGGACCTGTTTTGGATGTCCGATTTGACGAAGCCTTACCAAAAATCAACGATTTGCTTGTCACAGCTTCGGGAACGTATATGGAAGTCGCTGCGCACCTTTCCTCTCACACGGTGCGCTGTATCGCGCTGGAAGCCACGGAAGGCCTTTGTTGCGGCACAGAAGCGATCAACACGGGGGGTGGCATTCAAACCCCTGTGGGGGAAGCTGTGCTGGGACGTGTTGTAGACGTATTGGGACGTCCCATCGATGGAAAAGGACCCATTGATGCGCCGGTCTGGGATATTCACCGTGATCCGCCTTCTTTTTCCGACTTGAAACCTACCCCTGAATTTTTTGAAACCGGAATCAAAGTCATCGACCTTCTCACCCCGTATGCCAAAGGCGGTAAAATTGGCCTGTTTGGTGGAGCAGGCGTGGGAAAAACGACGTTGATTATGGAACTCATCTACAATATAGCTACCCACCACGGTGGTTACTCTGTGTTTGCCGGCGTAGGCGAACGGAGCCGGGAAGGAAACGACCTTTTGCATCATATGCAGGAATCCGACACCAATTATAAACCTGCCTTGGCATTCGGGCAAATGAACGAACCGCCCGGATCCCGTATGCGAGTGGCACT
>JAQWCP010000300.1 GCA_028705905.1 Oscillospiraceae bacterium | reverse complement strand
CTTTCGGACGCACCATTTATCGGGGCGGACGGTTTCTGCTCACCGTTAGGTGAGAGTTGGCGCTCCATGGTCACCTCGGAGTTTGGCTACCGCAAAGACCCCTTCACCGGGCAAACGGCCGGACACAGCGGCCTCGACCTCGGCGCTGGAAAAGGAACCCCCATCCGTGCCGCACTGCCGGGGACGGTGTATGTGGTACGCTATTCCACCAGCGGCTACGGCTACCATGTGATGGTGGATCACGGCGGCGGATTCGTGACGCTGTACGCCCACTGCTCCAAAATCCTCGTCACCGAGGGGCAGACCGTGGATGCCGGAACAGTCATTGCCGAGGTAGGCTCCACCGGGCGCAGCACCGGCAATCATCTGCATTTTGAAATTAGAATTGGCGGCGAGAAGCAAAATCCACGAAGCTATTTGCCGTAAGGAAGGATGAGAATATGAAGGAAAACAAGATAAAAGTGTTGAGTGTTGCGCCGGGGCAGCCGCCCTCTGTCAAGGAAATCACCAACGACCTTGCCAGCTTGCAGGCCGAGGTGGGCGGGCTGATTGAATGCATCAGCTTCCCCAATGGCTGCGTGGCGGTGTGCAATGAGGAGGGCAAGCTCAATGGGATGCCACCCAACAGACGGCTGGGTGCAGACATTATCTGCGGCTCATTTTTTGTTTGTGACACCACACGCAGCGGAGATTTTTCCTCACTGAGTAAAAGCAAAATTGCAGAATATAGTCAGCTTTTTGCTGAAGCACCTGCTTTTAGCGGAGAGGAACCGGAGCTTGAACCTCGCATGACCTTTATTGGATTTCGTTATTAAGGAGGATTTTTAGTATGAAAAAAACCACTTTATCCATTGGCATTGAGCAGGAAAAGCTCAATGCCACCCGCTTTTATGCCGAGAAAAAGGATGCCAATATTGAGGCTGAATTGGAGGAATTTCTCGGTAAGCTCTATGAGAAATATGTCCCTGCCGCCACCCGTGAGTATATCGAAAGCATGGCGGCAATGGCAGAGGTAAGCGCAAAGCCCGCGGCTAAAAGGACGGATCGACAGAAAGAAAAAAGTAGTAATGAGGTGGGCAGCTAATGATTTTGACAAAGATTGAGCAAGAAACCATTCTCAATTTTAACGAGGGCGAGGATGCCGTTTCTCTCTACACCTACAACAGAAAACTGCAAAAGCGGTTCGATAAGCTGGCTGCTGAACACCCGAAAGCCATTAGCCGCAAGGAAAGCGGACACGGCGCAGTCACGTATGAGTTTTCTAAAAAGCCACTGGTTGTCAGTTTTCGCGCACCTTTGAGCGCAGAAAAGCAGCGGCAATATATTGAAAATGGTAAGCGCTACGGTATACAGCCTAAAGGACGAGCGTAGCCCCACAGTTTTCGATTTTATTATCCTGTGAGGGTAGGAATGCCACTCTGCCAAAGAAACATCTCAAAACACGGGCGGTCGCCCACGTTTTACGCCCAAGTATGCCCCCTGTGTGCCGCTTTGCGGGTCGGGGTGGCATCCGTACACCCTTGGTGCAGAGAAAGCCCCGTGTGGGCGGCGTGTGCCGAGCTGCCAAACCACGCCCCACATCACCACAAAACCATGCTGAACCCACCTGTCGAAAATAGAGCAGGATAAAGGAGTTATGCTGCCACAGGCTGCATAACCCCGAAACACACCGTCCGGCAACGCCGGTCGGGGAAAAATTGTGACATAACATTTTTGAAAAAATACGATTTCTTATGCTAAACCTGCCTGTCAGCCAGTGCTGACAGGCACTTTGGCTTATACCAAGCAAGAAAAGGAGCTGTTTTCATGAGTAAAAAGACCAGAGCAGGTTTTTATATGGACGATGAAATGATGCGCCGCTGTGACCTCTTTTTAGAGCAGGCCAACGTGCGCTCCCGCAACGAATTTGTCAACAAGGCCGTTCACAAGTACCTTTGTGCGTTAGAGGCGCAGGAGGTGGAAACCTATCTCTCCACCCATCTGACCTCCGCCATACGCGGTGCGGTGGACGAGGGCACCAATCGCACCTCAGGGCTGCTGTTCAAGCTGGCAGTTGAGATGGACATGATGATGCATCTGCTGGCCTCTACGCTGGAGCTGACCGATGACGAGCTGCGCCGTCTGCGTGGCCGATGCGTGGACGAGGTGAAAAAGACCAGAGGAAAAATCTCACTGGACAATGCGGTCAGCTTTCAGCAAAGCCCTGACCACGATGCATAATGGCACGGCTCATTTTTAAGTGTCGGCACCTCAAGGGCGGCAGCAAAAAAGCTGTCGCCCACCGCGCTTATTTGGTGAAGTACATTGCCACCCGTGACGGTGTGGAGAAAATCTCCAGCCCTCGCCCCAACTGGCACAGCACCAAAAGTCAAAAAGAATTGATTGCACAAATCCTCCAAGAGTTTCCCGACAGCAAGGAGTCGCTGGAATATGAGGACTACCTCGCCAAGCCAAACCGTGAAAACGCCTCCGAATTTATCTCCATCGCCTTGGAACAGCACGTCGAGCAAATTGGTGATCGTGAAAAATATCTGGACTACATCGCAAACCGTCCTCGTGTTGAAAAAATTGATACCCACGGTCTGTTCACCGGCAGCGATACACCGCTGGTGTTGGAACAGGTGGCAAACGAAGTTGCGGCGCATAACGGCACTGTGTGGACACCGATCATTTCTTTGCGCCGGGAGGATGCGGCAAGACTCAATTATGACAATGCGGAAAGCTGGAAAGCAATGCTCACCGCTTACGCCACAGACTTTGCAGACGGTCTGAAAATTTCTCCCGACCAATTTCGGTGGTATGCAGCGTTCCACAACGAAAGCCACCATCCGCACATCCATATGATTTGCTACAGCGCCGACCCCGGCAAAGGCTTTCTCACCAAGGCGGGTATCCGCAGTATCAAGTCCGGGCTGGCAGGGCGTATTTTCAAAGATGACCTCCTCCAAATTTATCAGCGCCAAGCTGCTGACCGAGAGCAAGT
>JAQWCP010000022.1:7647-12410 GCA_028705905.1 Oscillospiraceae bacterium | reverse complement strand
CAAACCGAGGCAAAGACCACCCTTGTAGGGGAACGTGTCCCCCTAAACACCCGGTTGGGCGTCTAGTGCAGATTCAGGCTGGATAAACCAGCGTCTTTTAAGCTGGAATCGGGGAAAAATCCCTGCCATCCGGGGAAGGTCTTCTGTTGAAAAAGAAGGCATTCCGTAGGGGTAAGGAAAGGCCCCTCTTTCGATCTCGAAAGAGTCCACATGAAAACCGTATGTATCTACCCAGCGTTATTCGCGTTTCGCACAAATTTTGTTCAATAAAATCAGCGTGTTAGATACAGTGATAGCTTCTGTGTTTCAAGTATAAAAAAATTTACCTAATATGGTTTCATACTTTCTTACAGGGGCTTTCATCCTGCCACTCAACAATCCAAAAAACGCTCTATCATTATCTCACCTAGATAATGCCGACTATTACATCATTTGAGCATATTAGGCTACATATTTTTTTCTGTATTTTTTTCAATAAGATATACCCATAAAAATGGTCTGAAAACGTTCGTTTTTACTTGTTCTCAACAGGCTTTCCGCTTTTTTCACAAGAGAGAGACTCTGTCCAATCTGCCTGTTTTGCAAATACTTTCACTCGAATTCCGCTTTCAGGCTTGAAGCTCTCTACCCTTCAAGCACCTCTCTTATAGTACAGCCCTTTTCAAGTGTCAAAATAATTTGACCGACTTTTTTTTACCCACCAAACCTCTGCCTTTCGCCCAGCAAAACAAGCCAAGCACAGCACGATTGGCGCTGACATCTGTCACTCTTCCAATCCCACGTTTTTTCAAGCAGAACGAGGGTGCAAGTTCTTCAGCGCACCTCCTCGGAAGACTCTCGAGAAGACCGTGGAGAAGAACGAAGAGAAGAATCTCATGTCAAAAAAACAGCGTTGATAAACTTACATCTCTTGTATACATTTCCCCTTATACCTGAGACAGGAAAGGGTGTCCAGAGGAGGCACACAAATGGGAAAAATCATTTCTGTGGTGAACAACAAGGGCGGCGTGGGCAAGACCACAACCTGCGTCAACCTTGCTCACGCACTGGCGCTTCAAGGAAAAAAAGTGCTCATTGTCGATATGGACTCGCAGTGCAATGCCACCTCGTTTTTCATATCCGATTTAGGCAAAAATTACTCATCATTATACGAACTTCTCGGCGAAGAGGCCGCGTCACCGGTGGATTGCGTCTATCCCACGCCCATCGGATGCAGCATCCTGCCCAATGTCGAGGAGACGGCCTTCATGGAGGCGGAATTTTACAGGACAGAAGCCTATATCACTGTATTAAAAGATCGTTTACGCGACTTTGCCGTGCGGAATTTCGATATAACCCTGCTCGACTGCCCGCCCAGCATGGGGGCCTTCGTATATATGTCTATGGTGGCCTCGGATTTTATCATTGTTCCCATCAAGGCCGGGTCGCGCTTCTCCCTTGACGGCATCACAAAAACTATCAATGCCATCAACGAGATACGTCAATCAAAGCTCAACGAAAACCTCGTCTTACTCAAATTTCTCTATAACAAAGTGAATATGCGCCGGCTTGCTGACCAACACTCCTTTGAGGTCTTGTCCATGCGCTATCCCGGGCAGGTTTTTGAGGAAACCATCAGCGAAACTACAATGTTGCAAACTTCTGAGATCATATCTGAAACAGTATTTCAATCTGCGCCGAAATCCAAAATTGCCTCCAAGTTCCGCATGCTGGCCAAAGAAGTCCTGAACGAACTCGGCGAGCTCTAGGAGCTGATCATGAGCGGACTCCACAAGCGAAAGTCCCTGAAAAGCCTGTTGCAGGACGCCAAGGACAAGATGACGCAAGCGCCCGAGCACATCAGGGCGGCGCAGGTTCTGACGGAAATGCAGGAGGATCTGCGCGAAAAAATGTCCGGGGTAAATGTCCGGGGTGAATGTCCGGGGTCTTTATCCGGGGTAGAAGACAAGACGTCTTTTGAACAGCCTGAGCCAATTGAGGAAATACCGGCTGTCGAGACTCCTCAACATGATGTAAAAAACACTGGCAATAACGATAGTTACAACGCATCACCCGCTGCATTTTCGGATGAATACCCTGAGGGTATTTTTGAAGAATGTCCGGGGTATTTATCCGGGGTAAATGTCCGGTGTGAATGTCCGGGGTATCTGAACACAGAGCCAATCCAGCAATCGCTTTTTGAGCTGCCGGAAGCCAAGGAAGGCACACCGCAAAAAACAATACGGGGCGTCAAGGAAATCCTCCCCCCACGTTCACAGATCGTTGGGGAGCGGCAGCGCCAATTGTTTTACTGGCTCCGTGATCAGGGCGGTTCCGTCAGAAGCACTCTTCCCCTGATTACCCAATGTACCGGCATCGAGGACCGAACGCTCCGGCGCATCCTCACCGACTGGGAAAGCCGGGGCGTCGTGCAGAAGCGTGCCGGTCAGTTCGGCATCGAGCTGACGCTGATCACCAGCGAACGCCCTACGCCCCCCAAAAAGCCCCTCAAGACCAAAAAACTCCGGCAGACATCTTCCACGGCCCTTGCCCTGAATGACCTCTGTCCGAACCTCATCGCCGCCGGCTTCACCGAAAGCCATTACCTGCGCATTATGGAAACGCTGGAAGCCCAGCACATCGACAGTACGCAGGTGTGGGCCGGACTGCGCCATGCCGAATGGGAACTCTCCAACGGCAAGATGACGGACAAGGGCGGCGGGCTTGTCTCAAGCCCGGTGGATTGGGTTTACAAGAGCCTCATCAGCGATGGGACCTACCGCATCCCGAGGGGCTATCTTTCGCCAGCGGAGAAGCAACGCATGCAGGTCGAGGAAGAGCTGAACAGAGAGCGGCAGGCGCGGGAAGAGCTGGAACGCCTCCGCTCAGAAAAAGAAGCTCTGGAGCTGCAACGGCAGGTCGACGCGCTGCTTGACCGTGTGCTCGCCGATACGCAGAGCGAGTTGGCAAAAAACATTTTGAAGCCGCTTCCGCATTTTTTATGGGAACTCGGAACCGACAATCCGCTCTTCCAGAGAGCCTGCCGCGTACAGGTGGAAAGCTACCTCAAAAACCTCGTCGCAGCGGAAAATGTCCGGGGTGTTTATCCGGGGTAAAATGTCCGGGGTGTTTATCCGGGGTCATTGTCCGGGGTTTTTATCCGGGGAGGACATTTACCCCGGACATTGCCCGGGGTCATTTACCCCGGACATTTTAAAGGCCTTTTACCCCGGACATTTTACAATTAAAAATTTATTAAATAAGTATGTTATAAAAAAACGTCCCGAGCAAAATGTCCGGGGTAAAAATGTCCGGGGTCATTCTACAGATGATAGATAGATTTAAGAATAAGATCTATCTATCTTTGTATAACTAGTTAATAACCCCTAAGGGAAATGTCCGGGGTGTACATATTTCAATCCACCGTTGGTTCCGTCCACCGACTGACTCCGTCAGCGGCAGATAAGAGCCGTGCGGATTGCCCCTCTGGAGGGCCTAAGGAATTTTTGATGAGCGAAACGAGACTCACCAAGGCGGATATGGTCAAGCACCTTGCCGCCGGAATGGACATGGACAAGACAGAGGCAGAACGGGCTGTAGGCATCCTGTTCCGGGAGATGGAACGAAAACTTCGGCAGGGCTGTACTGTCAACGTCCCGGGCATTGGAACCCTGACGCCCTACAGTGCACAGCCCAAAAAAGGACGCAACCCGAGGACAGGTGAACTTTGCGAAATTCCCGCACAGAAAAAAATCCGCTTTCGGCTTGCCCTTGCCTTGCGCAAAGGCCTCAACAGCGGGCGTTAAGGCCCTCAAAAGACAAAAACGCCGTAAATGCCATTTTAAGAGCTCTTTTTGTGTGACGCTAAGCAAGTATCGTAAAAACAGTTATCGCGTCTCTAATAGCCGTTTACGTCGTTTTAAACAGCATATAGCTACCCGTCTTGCCTGTGGAGAAGCCACAAGGGAACAACGTTTTCCCTCTTTAAGCGAGACTGAGAACAAAAAAAGTGCCTGTCCCCGGTTGGAGGACAGGCGGGAGGTTAATAAATTTTATCAGTCCCACAGACTTTCCAGAGATACAAGTAACGCTATCGACAACGCCACAAAAAACATCTAAAGCCCCCAAAAAGGACACCGTACGGACACAAAACAAAGGTTCCGCGGAGTCCTCAAAAACAACCTTTTGGAACTCCCAATTATGGACCTTGAATGACGTTTAATAAACAGGATTCCAACACCTTCAAGGAAAACCGCAATCATATATTTTATCAAAAATTCTTTATTGGTCTGAAACCTCTCCCCTCAGATGGAGAGGCAATCCGCACGGCTTCTCTCCGCCGCTGACGGAACCAGTCGGTGGACGGAACCAACGGTGGATTGAAACATGGCGAGTGGAGCCCGCGCAGGAGTGGATATTGCCCTGGATGCTCTGGAAGGACTTCCGTCTCTCCACAAGGGCAAACAAAAAGCAACACGAAAAATAGTGTCCGAAGAGACAGCATTCTTCGGTCGCCGGCTCTCTTTCCAATACCCCCAAAGGAAGCAAATAACATGCAGAACCCAATGGTTTCTGTACTCGTCGCCAGCTATAATTACGAACGTTATTTAGGCGATACCATCCGGAGCGTACTCGCGCAGACGTGGGGCGACTTTGAATTACTTGTTATCGACGACGGTTCACGAGACGGTTCTGTAGAGCTGGCCCGTTCCTTCGTGGCGCAAGACGATCGTGTCAGAGTTATCCGGCATCCCGATGGGAAAAACCATGGGCTTCCGGCAACG
>JAQWCP010000022.1:0-7637 GCA_028705905.1 Oscillospiraceae bacterium | reverse complement strand
CCTGCTCGGACTTGGCGAGGCCCGTGGAAGATGGATTGCTTTTCTCGAATCCGACGATCTTTGGGAACCAACTTGTTTGGAACAACGCATGGAACGAGCAAGAGAAACTGGGGCCGATATCGTCTTTAACGCAATCCGGCCACTGCCTATGCCAGGGGCGGATACAGGGTGGTTCGAGAGTTACGTTCCCCGCGTAATGAAAGAACACGAACAACGTGGTAAGGAACCTTTTTCCCTCCATGCAGAGCTACTTGTAGAAAATAAAATCCCGACATTTTCCTGCGCCATGGTCAAGGCCGACAGCATCTCTACCTGCACCTTTGAAGCTCCTGTTCCTCGCTGGTTGGACTGGTGGCTCTGGGCGCAGATCGCTCAAGATGGCTCCTTTGCCTTTCTGCCTGAAAAATGTACACTCTGGCGAATCCATTCAGGAAGTTTTAATCATAAAATTTCCTTTTTTAGATACTTGCGTGATGGTTCTTCCCTTTGGAGGGGCTTCCAACGCATCCTGCTTCCTGCTTGTAAACAACGCGGGGCCACGCGGGAAGTTTCTTTTCTCGCCTGCCCGTTTTGGATGCGTCTAGTCGTTCGATTCTGGGCAATAGCACGAGAGGAAGGTCCCATAAGGACAATCCATCGTATTCTTCAACGTATTAAATAAACAGGATTTATGCATGTCTACACTACTCGTAACCGGAGGGGCCGGGTTTATCGGCTCCTGCTATATTCTTGCCCGTTGCGCGGCCGGGGATACGGTCATCAATCTGGTCAAGCTTACCTATTCCGGCAATCTCGGAAATCTTGAAGCGTTGCGGGACAATCCGCGTCATATTTTTGTACACGGTGACATCGGCAATGCCGAGCTGGTCGAACACCTCTTCAAGACGCACCGGCCCGATGCCGTGGTCAACTTTGCCGCCGAAAGCCATGTGGATCGCTCGATCATCGATCCTGAAGCCTTCGTCCGCACCAACGTCCTCGGCACCTGCACCCTGCTGCGCACCGCCAAAACGTGGTGGAACGATCTTCCCGCCGCAGAAAAGGCCGCTTTCCGCTTCCTGCATGTCTCTACGGATGAAGTCTTCGGCGCACTCCAGCCCGGGGATCCCGCCTTTACGGAAACCACGCCCTACGGCCCCAACAGCCCGTATTCCGCGTCGAAGGCGTCCAGCGATCATTTCGTCCGTGCCTTCCACGAAACGTATGGCTTCCCCACGCTGATCACGAATTGCTCGAACAACTACGGCCCGCGCCAGTTCCCCGAAAAGCTCATCCCGCTGGTGACGCTGAACGCGCTGGCCCGCAAGACCCTGCCCGTGTACGGCACCGGTTCCAATATCCGCGACTGGCTGCACGTTGAAGACCATTGCGCCGCCATCCAGCGCGTGCTTGAAGCCGGGAAACTCGGACAGACCTACAACATTGGCGGTAATTCCGAACGGACGAACCTGCAAGTTGTGCACGGCATTTGCGATGCTCTCGACGCCGTCCGTCCCTCCGCGGAAGGCCCGTACGCGGACCTTATCAAGTTTGTTACCGATCGGCCCGGTCACGATTTCCGCTACGCCATCAACTGCTCCAAGCTGTCTGCCGAGCTGGGTTGGCATCCCACGCACACGTTTGAAGCAGGGCTTACGGAAACCGTCCAGTGGTATCTCGATAACGAGGCATGGGTGAAGAACGTCCAGAGCGGTGAGTACCGGAACTGGATGCAGACCAATTATGCGGGCAGGATATAGCTATGGCACAGTGGAAAGGAATCATTCTTGCCGGTGGATCGGGCACGCGCCTGTATCCGCTTACGCGCAGCGTCAGCAAACAGCTTATGCCCATCTATGACAAGCCGATGATCTATTATCCCCTGTCCACGCTCATGCTGGCGGGGATTCGCGACATCGCCATCATTTCGACACCCGAGCACCTGCCCCTGTATCGGGAGCTGCTCGGCGACGGCTCACAGTGGGGCTGCCGTTTCGAGTACGTCGTGCAGGAACGCCCTGAGGGGCTGGCACAGGCCTTTCTCCTGACCGAAGACTTCATCCGGGGCTGCAATGTCTGCCTCGTGCTCGGCGACAATATTTTCTTCGGGCAGGGCATGGGGAATCTTCTGGAAACCGCCATGCAGCGCGAAAACGGCGCCACGGTATTCGGCTATCATGTCAGCGATCCGCACCGCTACGGCGTCGTTGCCTTTGACGACGACCAGCGTGTACTGAGCATTGAGGAAAAACCTGCGGAACCGAAGTCCAATTTTGCCGTGACCGGCTTGTATTTCTATGATGCCAATATTGTGGAAATTGCCCGGCAGGTAAAGCCTTCCGCACGCGGCGAGCTGGAAATCACCGACGTCAACAACCTCTATCTCCAGCGCGACGATTTGCGCGTCGAGCTGATGGGACGCGGCATCGCGTGGCTTGATACCGGTACGCATGATTCCCTGCTGGAAGCGAGTTCCTTCGTGCAGGCCGTGGAAACCCGGCAGGGCCTTAAGATCGCGTGCCTCGAAGAGATCGCGTGGCGCAAGGGCTACATCACCTCCGAAGATGTCCGCCGTTTGGCCCAGCCCATGGCAAAAAACGGCTATGGCCGCTATCTGCTCGAACTTGTAGCCGATGGAAGTGACGCATGGAAGTAGTGCAGACTCCGATTCAGGGTGTGATGCTCATCAAGCCCAAAGTCTGGGGCGACGCCCGCGGGTATTTTGTGGAGACATGGCAGCAGGAACGCTATGAAGCGGCGGGGATCAACCTGCCCTTTGTGCAGGACAATCACTCAAAATCGACCTACGGCATTTTGCGTGGCCTGCATTTTCAAAAGTCCTTTCCGCAGGGCAAGCTTGTCAGTGTCTCTTTTGGCAGCGTGTTCGACGTTGCTGTAGATATTCGTAAGGATTCCCCTACGTTTGGGCAATGGTACGGCGCAGAACTGACGCAGGAAAACCAGCACCAGCTCTGGATCGCTCCAGGACTCGCACACGGCTTTGTCGTGACCAGCGAGGTCGCACACTTCCATTACAAGTGCACGGAAGTGTATCACCCTGATGATGAAGGCTCCATCCGCTGGAACGATCCCGAACTGAACGTGGCTTGGCCCGTTTCCGATCCCAAGCTGTCCGCCAAGGATGAAATTGCCCCGTTTTTTGCGGAGCTGAAGCGCCAGATTGGGGCGTAGAGAGATTGGGGGTTCGCCCCTGAAAAACTAGGATCAACGCCATGTTTCAATCCACAGTCGGTTTCGTCCACCGACTGTGGATTGCCCCCTCCCTTGGGAGAGTTATGGAAATGGATTTCATCGACCGTGGCGATTGTCAAATCTCTTTTCTCCCTGAAGGGAGAGGTTTCAGACCAATAAGGAATTTTTGATGAAAGTTCTTCTGACCGGCGGAAAGGGCATGCTCGGACGCACGTTGTGCGCTGAACTCCACGAATTTGAAATGATTCCCACGGACCTGCCGGAGGGTGACATCACAGACGCCGCCGGATTCGATGCCCTATGCAAGCGTCTGCGCCCCGATGTGGTGATCCACTGCGCAGCCATGACCGCCGTGGACAAATGCGAATCCAATCAGGATTTGGCATGGAAGCTCAATGCCGTCGGTTCCGCCAACGTGGCTGCGGCCTGCCACCGCAACGGTATCCGGCTTGTCGCCCTGTCCACGGACTACGTTTTCGATGGCGATGCGGATACACCGTATACGGAATTTGATACCCCTACCGGCGGAATCAATGTATACGGGCTGAGTAAATGGGCCGGGGAGCAGGCCGTGCGTGCACACTGCCCCAATCACGTCATTGCCCGCATCTCGTGGCTGTACGGCTTTGGAGGACCAAGTTTCGTGCATACCATGCTGCGCCTTGCGGACGGCACGCGCGACAGCTTGAAAGTCGTGGATGATCAGCGTGGAAATCCCACCAGTACGCTGGCGGTGGCCCGTGGCCTGCGCGAAATTCTCGCACGCCCCGAACTGGTGGGTACGTTTCACCTGACCTGCGAAGGCGAAGCCAGCTGGTACGATTTTGCCTGCAAGATTTTTGAGCTTGCGGGCAATCCCCAGAAGGTCATTCCCTGCACCTCGGACGAGTACAAAACGCCGGCCCGCCGCCCGGCAAACTCCCGGCTGGAAAAGAAGATGCTGCGTCTGTGCGGACTTCCCGCCATGCCAGACTGGAAAGACGCGCTGGCCGAATTCATGACGACGGAATTTAATACAAAACAGCACTGATTTCATACAAGAAATGTTTCAATCCACAGTCGGTTTCGTCCACTTGGGTGAATAAAAAACGGGGTATTCGGAAATTTTTCCGGATACCCCGTTTTAGTGATGCGGGAAAACTATTTTTTGGCTAGTTGTTCAAGAGTACGACTGGTTGCATTTAGATAGGCATAGCCATTTTCTTGATCTGGCTCAAGGATGGCCCCTTCAGCCCATTCATTCCAGGCATTGATAAAGAGAAAACGTTCGTTTTCTGGAAAACGCTTTTCAGTGGCAACTCCAGCTTCATACAGCCAAGAAG
The DNA here is from genome assembly GCA_028705905.1 of Oscillospiraceae bacterium. Lineage (GTDB taxonomy): Bacteria > Bacillota > Clostridia > Oscillospirales > Oscillospiraceae > RGIG529. The sequence goes on along the minus strand of JAQWCP010000022.1, from coordinate 3,123 downwards.
CATATTCTTTTGGTGAATTTCCGGCAAAAACGTGTGCCTTGAGACCTCTTCGTGCCGTATTATCCCATCCGGGAGCGACACAGAGGTAAGTGGGGTACTGTGTTTTTCCACCTTCAAGCATTTTTTCTGCAAGAGAAGCGTATTTGTAGACGGTCCCCTCAAATCCTTCGGCCAGATTTTCAACAGTGGCGTGGTCAAATTCAGTCTGAGTCGGGGATCCGTAATGCGGCGGGAATTGCACCGCAGCATCAAATCCAAAGGGTGCCGGATCAAATGTATTGAAACTCTGACACATGACCAGATACGGGTCTTTTTCTCCTTGTTCTCGACAAACATCCTTCCAACGAGCAACGGTTTCAGCTGCGTTTGGAAGAAGAGATGGCCGATAAACAAGCAGGACAGGACGCCCGTCAACACGGATATAACGGGGATCACGCATATACCGCAGGACATCTTCCATAAAGGCGCGGTCATCTTCTGGAGAATGCTTTTGAGCGATCAGAATATCTGTCTCAAAACCGTCCCATCTGCGCGTCCAGTTTTCATTGGCCCAATCCAGACAGAAAGGCATATCAAGAGTCGTATCTGCAAGGAATTGATCGACGGGGCGCTCCATGAGACGTTTCCCAGAGAACCAATAGTGGTGGAAGCAGAAGCCATAGATGCCATGGGCCTTTGCCTTTTCAATCTGTTTTTTCATGGTTTCTGGAAGCCGAAGATCATAGAACCCCATTGCCGAAGGAAGCAGTGGCTGATGATGCCCCGTGAACAGCGCTTTGGCACGAGTCACGTTGGTCCATTCAGTAAAGCCTTCTCCCCACCAGCTGTTATTCTCGGGGAAAGGATGGAATTGAGGCAGGTAGTAGGCGATAAGTTGTACCGTGGGATCCACTCCGGGGGCAAGAACCTGCTCACGCCTTTCCTCTTCGGAGAGGTTTGGCTTTTTTTCTACGGAACAAGCGGGAACAGCTTCTTCCGCCAGAGGCACTTGAGCTGGGTTTGTCGGGGGAATCTCGGGGAGGGCTTTTTGAGAAAGGTAACGGAAAAAGCGATACAGCGCATAGCGAAAACCATGTTCGCACATTTCCGCATAAAAGGAATGGAGAAGATGCAGCGGGCGGTATCTATGCGCAAGCGGGAGCAAGGCGTCTTTTACACGGCGAGACAAGGTCTTCCCCTTTAGTTCAAGAGAGATCGAAGATTCAGGGGCAGAGACGGGAAGGGAAGGCTGGGAAATCCTGCTCCAGTCGTATCCACCCAGAACACAGGAAAAGAAGAAAAGGCGTTCAATAGCATGAGCAAGCGTCATATCGCGTTTATCAGTGTTTGTAACTTCAAAATCACTCCAGTTCAGATGGAGATCTAAGAGGGGTTTCAACGCTTCGCTACGGCACCAGAACATAGAGCCTGAAGGGAAATCAATAGGATCATCGGGGTTGAGCTGCACATCCATTCGGGAAAGGATGCGTGACATCCACGGATAGTTATCTCCGATAGTGATCCATTCGGCAAGTTCTGGCCAATGATCAGGACAGATCATCCCCACCTTGGGATTTTCAGTAAAGTTGGCAAGAATGGTTTCAACCTGTTCACGACTACCGCACAGCGAATCATACAACATGTGTCGCCATGTCGTACCGCTGGACTGCTCGGAAATCGGTTCGCCAGGATGGAAACGTGTGGTCATATGGGCGGATTTTTTTGAATGCAGCCGTAAACAAATATCTACGTTACGGATTTCTTCGGCAAAGCCCAGCAGAAAGGGTGCAATGTCCCAACCTGTATTAGGCAAGACGCGAACGGTAATTGTCTGGACGGCATTGCGCTTTGCCGCTTCAAGAATGTGTGCCTTTTTTTCCTCCGTATCTGTAGAGACATAGACGGGCACATCCTGTTTTGGAAGAAAGCGTAACAGAGAAAACATCTCGTCAGCATATTCTTCATAAAACATATGAAAGAATACACCTAGAGAAAAAGACCCTGTATAGGGGGATAGTTTTGTTTTGAAGGGAAGCCGGTGTTCCCTGATGTCTATATGCTGCATAGAATCACACCTTGATCATTTAATAAGGTTTGAAATATCCCGCAGGGGCTTTGTCAGCTTCCACGAACGCGAATTAATAATTTGTTCGAATTTTCCTTTATAAATAAGGTATTGTTCCTGAAGAGTATTTTTTTCTTCAGTAACCTTTTCAGTAATATGTATCTGCTTTTGAAGCTGTTCTTCGAGTGCCTGCTGGTTTTCTTTATAGGCATTTTGTGATGTTCTAAAATCATTGACAAGACTGTCAAGTGCCTGTTGTGTTTTATTCTGAACATCCTGTGTTTCTAAAAGAGCCTTTTTTACTTCATCAAGATATGCCGTTTTATTGGAAACATCTTCCGTAAGATTTTTTATTTCGCCTTCTCTTGTGAGAACGGCATTGGAAAGCTCAATAGAGTGTTTGAGAATAGAGTTGTCAATATTGGGAATATTTGTATCGCTTGCGATAGCGATCCAGTAGAGCGCATGAGAAAGACCATCCGTCTTTGTAAAACTATCGCCATTACGCTCAAAAGATATAAAGGAAGCTCCCTTTTTTTTAGCAATAATCGATCCAAGTTCTACACGTTGACCATAAAAGTCGGCATGCTTGAAATGGCGAGTGATCAAATCCTGAAAATCTTCCTTGTACAGTTCCTTGACGTGATATTCGTTCGCATAACCGGGAATATCAGAATATTCCTCCTTGTCAGGGGAGGATATGATCAAAAAGCCTCCGGGCCGGAGAACACGCTTAATTTCTTCCAGCATGGTCTCTTGTTCCGTTAGGTGTTCAATGGTTTCAAAGCTGATGACCGCATCGATTGAAGCCGAGTCTACGGGAATGGCCGAGGCTCTGCCGACACGGTACTCAAGATTTTCTCGACGGTATTTTTCTTTTGCGAGGCTGACGGCTTCTTCGGAAATGTCAACGCCAATCACGCTGGATGCCTGTTCGGCCATGAGCGCAGAGCCGTAACCTTCTCCGCTTGCAATATCCAGAATGTTTTTTCCTTTGACAAGGTCTCTGGCCAGCAGATAGCGATGAAAATGTTCCGGCGTCCAATCTCCCGGATAATCAGGAAGGAAGCGTTCTCCAG
>JAQWCP010000299.1 GCA_028705905.1 Oscillospiraceae bacterium | reverse complement strand
ATGATTTTAAAGCGATTGCAAGTCGGCCCAATTGGGACCAATTGCTATTTGATTGGCGATGAAAAGACAAAATTGGGTGCGATCGTTGATCCGGGCGATGAGCCGGATCGGATTTTGCACGCGGTGCAGGAGTTGGGACTCAAAGTGCAATTCATTTTGCTGACACACGGTCATTATGATCACACGACTGGCGTAAGCGGTATTTTGGAACAATTGCAGGTGCCGGTGTATATTCACAAAGACGAAGTGGCCACCGGCGGCCCCGGCGCCGGCGGGCTGCAATTTGGCCCGCTGCCACAGCTCCGGTATTACGGGGAGGGGGATCAACTTCCAATGGGCCAGTTGACCATTGAAGTCATGCATACCCCCGGCCACTCGAAAGGGTCCGTTACGCTGAAGGTGGGAGATGTCCTTCTGACAGGGGATACCCTGTTCCGGGACTCCTGCGGGCGCACAGATTTATATGGTGGAAGCTATCAGGAAATTTTACATTCTTTGAAGCGGCTCCACGATTTGCCGGGAGATTACCAGGTCTATCCTGGACATGAGGCGCCATCCACCCTCTCCAGAGAGCGGGCGCATAACTTCTATATGAGAGAAGCGGTAAAATAGGATGAGAAAGGCATATGCCGGGGCGGTTTTCTGCTCCGGCATAGGATGCATTGGTATGAAACTCTATCTGGAAAGACATAATTATCGATATGCGGTGGAACAGATGCTGCTGGTTCTGTTTCCCGAAGAGCGGCCCGAATATCCCCAGCAGAAGCCGGAGTCAGGGGAAGACTATATCCGCAGCACGGTATCAAGAGGTGCTGTTTGGACAACAGCCCATACCGTTTTGATGCGGGATGGAAAACAGTACAGCCGGTTTGCGCGGGCAAAAACAGCAGAGTTGACAGGTCGGCTGCAAACAGATCGTGTTTTGCAGAAGATCATTAAACTCTCTTTTTTCAAAGTCGCTTGCGATTGCACAGGGGAAACACCGCCCTGGGGGGCGCTCACTGGGATTCGCCCTGCGAAATTGGTGACGCGTGTTTTGGAAGAGGGCGGCACAGAGGCGCAGGCAGACCGGATGCTGGGGGATGTGTACTCCGTTACCCCTGCCAGGCGGAAACTTTGTATCGATGCTGCCAAAGCCGGGCTGGCCGTCCGGCGGTCGCTGGCTCCGGAGGAGATTTCACTTTATGTGGGCATTCCGTTTTGCCCCACGCGGTGTGTCTACTGTTCCTTTGTAAGCCACTCGGTTGAAAAATCCATGAAGCTGGTAGAGCCTTATCTTGCTTCTTTGCAGGAAGAGATTCGGTATGCGGGAGAAGTGGTAAAACGAGCTGGTCGGAAGATTCGCAGCATTTACATTGGCGGCGGTACACCGACCACCCTTTCGGCGGAACAATTGGAAAAATTGATGGGGGAAATTGCAAAAACATTTGATTTCTCCCATTGTACGGAATATACTGTAGAGGCCGGGCGACCAGATACCATTACACAGGAAAAACTGGCCGCTATTTTAAAAGGCGGTGCAACCCGGATCAGCATCAATCCGCAAACCATGCGCGACACTGTGCTGGAGGCCATTGGACGGCGTCACACAGCGGCGGATGTGCCGGTGGTAATGCAGCTGGCCCGGGACACAGGATTTCAAGATATCAATATGGATCTCATTGCCGGCCTTCCCGAAGACCATCCCGATGGCTTTGCCTATTCTGTGGATGCAGTTTTGGGCTTGCGGCCGGAAAACATCACGATACACACATTGGCGCTGAAGAAAGGTTCGCGTTTGGCGCTGGAAGGACGAGACATCCCTTCGGCAGAGGCAGTGGGCCAGATGCTTGACTATGCAGAACACAGGCTCCGGGCGGAAGGATATGTGCCTTATTATCTCTACCGGCAGAAGTTTATGGCCGGGAATTTTGAAAATGTTGGCTGGTGTCTTCCGGGCTATGAAGGGGTCTATAATATTTGTATTATGGAAGAATTGCATACCATTTTATCGCTGGGCGCCGGTGGCACCACAAAATTGGTCAATCCAAACAGCGGATTGATCCATCGCGTCTGCAACCCCAAATATCCCTATGAATATATGAGTCGTATGGAGCATGTCAAAGAAGGGAAAGAAGCGCTTTTGACGTTTCACGAAACGGAAGGGACTGTGCACCCATAAGGAGGAATATGGTGTCTTATCAACTTTACGAAATCAATCACCGCGCCCAAACCGAGCCGGAGTTGTTTTTGCTGGAAAGTGATGCATTGTTTCGTCGCAACATCGAAGAAGTCGCCATGCGGATTCTGGATCATCAGAATCATTCTCCCATTGTTTTGCTGTCCGGACCATCGGGCTCGGGGAAAACGACCATCGCGTTAAAACTGGAGGAGGCGTTGCGGCGTTTTGGGGCGGGTACCCATGCCGTTTCCATGGATCAATATTTCCGGACCGTTGATCCCAGAACAGCCCCCCGCACCCCCACAGGGGAAATTGATTATGAATCACCGGAATGTGTGGATTGGGAATTGTTAAACCAGCATTTTACCATGCTGGAGGCAGGGGAAGAAATCCGCATTCCAAAATTTGAGTTTTCCCGAAATATGCGCAATGACGCAGCGGGGAAACGGCTCAAATTACATCCCAATGAAATTGTCATTTTCGAGGGGATTCATGCATTGCGGGATACGCTGAGCGAACGTCATCCCGGCGCTATGAAGCTATATGTCAGTGCACGGTCCGATATTTTAGATGGTGATCAAGTTTGCTTCAAAGGCACCTGGATGCGCCTGGTGCGCAGAGCGGTGAGGGACTATCAATTCCGTGGTTCCGACGTAGAATTCACGTTGAAACATTGGGCCAATGTGCGGAGAGGGGAAAAACGGTATATTTCTCCTTTTAAATATAAAGCAGATATCTTGCTGGACTCTTCTCTACCATATGAAGTCCTGGTGATGAAGCATTTTGCTTTGCCGATTTTTGAGGCTGTGCCGGAAGAGAATCCACGCCG
>JAQWCP010000298.1 GCA_028705905.1 Oscillospiraceae bacterium | reverse complement strand
TGTTGACCTTTTCTCCCGGCTCCAACGGCAAAATGTTGACCAAATTCGTTCCCTTTGCTGTCCGCCCGGCCTCTGGGATAAGATATCCCTTTTTCCGATGGACTTTCCCCTGATTGGTAAAGAACAAAATATAATCGTGGGTAGAGGCCACAAAGAGGGTTTCTACAAAATCTTCCTCTCGTGTGGTCATGGCGGTAATGCCCTTTCCGCCCCTGCGCTGCGCCCGGTAGGCAGATGCGGGAATCCGCTTGATATAGCCCACATTGGTCAATGTATAGACGCAATCTTCTTCCTCGATCAGGTCCTCCACATCAATCTCATCTTCCACGGTTTCAATCATGGTACGGCGGGGGTCATTATATTTATCCTTAATCTCTAATAATTCCTTTTTCAAAAGGTCGTTTCGCAGCTCATCCGATGCCAAAAGAGATTGGTACCACTTGATCTTCTCCAAAAGCTCCTGATATTCCTGTTCGATCTTATCCCGCTCTAACCCTTGCAAACGGCGCAGCTGCATCTCCAAAATGGCTTGGGCCTGCACATCTGATAACGAAAACCGGCCGATCAATCGTTCCTTTGCATCGTCATAGCTGGAACGGATGATCTGGATCACTTCGTCAATATGATCCACCGCAATCCGCAGCCCTTCCAACAAATGAGCCCGCTCCTGTACTTTACGCAGGTCATATTGTATGCGCCGGACGAGAACTTCCTGCTGATGGGCGATGTATTCATCCAAAATTTCACGCAATGTCAAAATTTTGGGCTGGGTTTGATTTTCCACCAATGCCAGAAGGACAATGGCAAACGTAGTCTGTAGCTGTGTCGAATTGTATAACCGGTTGAGCACCACCTGCGGATTGGCATCCCGTTTCAATTCAATGACCATCCGCATGCCTTCCCGGTCCGACTCATCCCGCAGACCGGAAATGCCATCCAACCGCTTATCTCGCACTTGTTCCGCAATATTTTCAATGAGCCGCGCTTTATTGACCTGATATGGAAGCTCTGTCACAATGATCCGCGTCCTGTTTTGACCGAATTCTTCCATTTCTGTCTTTGCCCGGACCTTGATTCGCCCTTTTCCGGTACCATAAGCGGCCCGAATGCCCGATCGACCCATTATGCTGCCATAGGTTGGAAAATCAGGCCCTTTGATATGTTCCATCAAATCATCCAGGGTAGCATCTGGATTGTCCAGCACACAGATCACAGCGTCAATGGTCTCCCCCAGATTGTGGGGTGGAATATTGGTTGTCATGCCAACTGCAATGCCGGAAGAACCGTTTACCAGCAAATTGGGAAACCGGGAAGGCAAAACAACGGGTTCCTTCCGGCTTTCGTCAAAATTGGATATATAGTTTACTGTTTCTTTATCAATATCCCGCAGCATTTCATTTGAAATACGGGCCATTCTTGCTTCTGTATACCGATATGCCGCAGCGGGGTCACCATCTACCGAACCAAAGTTTCCCCGACCCTCTACCAAAGGATACCGCATGGAAAAATTCTGGGCCAGACGAACCATGGCGTCGTATACAGACTGATCGCCGTGAGGATGGTATTTTTTTAGCGTATCGCCCACCGTTGCAACGGACTTTGAAAATTTATTATTCGAGGTCAATCCGCCCTCATACATGGTGTATAAAATGCGGCGGTGAACCGGCTTTAATCCATCCCGTACATCTGGCAGGGCGCGCCCCACGATGACGGACATTGCATAATCAATATAAGCCGTCTGCATTTCCTTTTCCAGCTTGATCTCCACAATCTTCTGATCTGGAAAGGAAATATCTTCCGATCTTTCTTTCATTTTCTACACCCCCCTAAATATCCAAATTGATTACATATTTTGCGTTTTGTTCAATGTATTCTCGCCGCGGCTCTACCTTTTCACCCATCAATAAGGTGAAAATTTCATCCGCCTTTACCGCGTCTTCTAACGTAATTCGTTTTAAAATCCGGGTTTCCGGATTCATCGTGGTATCCCACAATTCGTGAAAATCCATTTCACCCAAACCTTTGTTTCTAGAAATCTCCACTTTTCCCCTTCCATCTTCGCCCCTCATTTCTGCAGAAATGAGGTCCCGCTCTTTGTCATCAAAGGCATAACGAACGGTCTTTCCCCGTTCTAATTTGAACAAAGGAGGCTGAGCGGCGTAAACATACCCGCCTTCAATCAACGGCCGCATAAACCGGAAGAAGAAGGTCAAAAGCAAGGTGCGGATGTGGGCACCGTCCACGTCGGCATCCGCCATGATAATGACTTTATGATACCGCAGCTTGCTGACATCAAATTCTTCTCCGATGCCCCCGCCCAGCGCCATAATAACGGGCGTCAGCTTATCGTTGCCATATACTTTATCTGCCCGGGCCTTTTCCACATTGAGCATCTTGCCCCAGAGAGGTAAAATGGCCTGAAACCGGGAATTTCGCCCTTGCTTGGCAGAGCCGCCGGCCGAGTCGCCCTCAACAATATAAATTTCCGTCAATGCGGGATTCCTTTCGTTGCAGTCAGCCAACTTACCTGGCAGGGTCGACCCCTCCAACGCATTTTTCCTTCGGATACTTTCCCGCGCTTTTCGCGCTGCTTCTCTGGCCCTGGACGCTGTCAATGCCTTTTCCAATATGGTGCGGCCGATGGCTGGGTTTTCTTCTAAGAAAATCTCCAATTTTTCCGATACCAAATTATCCACTAAGGTACGGATTTCTGAATTTCCTAATTTTGCCTTTGTCTGCCCTTCAAACTGGGCGTCCACCAATTTGACAGAGATGATCACCGTCATTCCCTCCCGGCAGTCTTCGCCCGAGAGCTTTTCGTCATTTTTGAGAAGTCCCGTCTTTTTTCCATATTCATTCATGACACGGGTCAGCGCTGCTTTAAAACCAGTTTCGTGCATGCCGCCTTCCGATGTATGAATATTATTGGCAAAAGACAGAATCATTTCATTGTAGCCGTCTGTATATTGAATGGCAATTTCCGCAATCGAATCTTCTC
>JAQWCP010000297.1 GCA_028705905.1 Oscillospiraceae bacterium | reverse complement strand
TCCAGTCTATCTGTATGCTGGGGCTTGCCGGGGAAAGTCTTGTCATCAGCGATCCCAAGGCAGAATTGTTCCACTATACCTCTACATTCCTGAAAAAGCTGGGCTATGAGGTAATCTGTCTGGATTTTAAGAACCCCGAAAAAAGCACCCGATACAATCTCCTTCAGCCGGTCATTGATGCGGTAAATAAGGGGGATCTGGAGCGTGCAGAAATGTATGCGTGGGATATTACCAATATCCTTGTGGGAGATGATGTTTCCAACGAAAAGATTTGGGAGAACGGTGAGAAATCCACCATAGCGGCGGCAATCCTCTGCGTGGTGGTGGACAACAAAAAGCGGCCGGAGTATCAGAACCTGACCAATGTGTACTGGTTTATTGCGGAAATGAGCAAGTCCGTGGGCGGCAAAACCCCTATGAGCGAGTACATGAAAAAGCTGCCCAGCTCCCACCCGGCACGGGCGCTTATGTCTATCGCAGAGGTTGCGCCAAGCCGCACCAAGGGCAGCTTTGACACATCTGCCCTTACGACCCTGCGCCTGTTTACCAGCCGTTCAGTCTATGCCGTTACCCACAAGAGCGACTATAACATCTCGGAGATTGGACAGAAAAAGCAGGCTCTGTTTATGATTTTGCCGGACGAGAAAACGACCTATTATCCTATCGCCAGTCTGATGGTATCTCAGCTTTATGAGTTGTTGGTCCGTCAATCCGACCAGCGGGGCGGCAGGCTGGAGCGCCGGGTCAATTTTGTGCTTGATGAGTTCGGCAATTTTACAAAATTGAGTGATTTTCCCAATAAACTGACAGTGGCAGGCGGACGAGGGTGCAGATTTAACCTCTATCTGCAATCCTTTGAACAACTTTCCCTAAAATACGACAAAGAAACGGCGGCCATCGTTAAATCCAACTGTCAGACATGGATATACCTACAAGCGGACGATAAGGAAACCTTACAGGAGGTGTGCGATAAGCTGGGCAAGTACACCACCAGCGCCTATCAGCTTTCCAGCCAGCACGGGAGGTATGTCAACCCGTCCAGCTCCCACAGCATCAGCCTTGTAGCAAGGGAGCTTTTGACCACAGATGAAATCCGCAGAATCCAGCGACCGGCTCAAATCGTTATCAGCCGTTCCCATCCGGCTATGATGAACGCTCCCGATCTGTCACAGTGGTATTTTAATCAGATGTGCGGATTGGGAGGCAAGGAGCATAACCGCCTGGTTCGGGAAGCGAGAGAAGCAGCCCGGCCGGTTTTGTCCAACATGACAGGCGATATTCCCCTGTGGAACATATGGGTGTATTACGCCAAGGACTTACAGATGAAAGAAGCCCAGCAGAAGTCACAGGCTTTTGCTTCTCAGATGGGTGCAATTTTTTCAGAAAAAGGGTTTCGGAAAGGAGGTTACAAACACAATGAAAATGAAGATGAAACAGATGATTAAAAAAATCGTAGCCAAGGGAAAGGCGGTGGGTGCAGGATTACTCACCGCTTTTCTTATGCTCCAAAACGGCACGGTGGCCTATGCTGCCGGAGGCGGAATCGGCGGCAGCCAGATTGCCAAGGGTACAGAAAAGCTCATTCAGGACGCAACCACATGGCTGATGATTCTGGCCCCCGTGGTGGCGGGTCTGCTCATTATCTATTTCTGCATCCGCAGAAGTGCTGCGGACGAGATGGATCAGAAGAAATGGAATAACCGCATTGTGGCGGCGATTGTATCCTGCATCGGTGCGGTGCTGGGCAGCGCTACCCTCAATATCATCATTGGCTACTATCAGTAAGCCGGTAAACTGTTCGGAATAAGGCCGGGAACTTCCCCGGCTTTATCATAACTCAAAATCCAACAATGAAAAGGAGAACAAATACAATGAAAAACTTTATGAACAAGGTCATTTCCAAGGTGAACGATGTAAAAGAAAAGGTGAAGGCTACCGCCATGGCAGGGGTTTGGAAACTCCAGCAGCTCAGAACAAAATCCAGTGCAATTCTTTCCCAGCAGTCCGGGGAGGGCTTTGTGGATACCGCCCTCAAGATTTTGATTTCTGTGGTGATCGGCGCCCTCCTTCTGGCTGGGCTTTATATGCTGTTTAACGATACGGTGCTGCCTACTCTGACGGAACGTGTCAAGGAGCTTTTCAATTACAAGGGTTAAGCCCGCAGTCACCCATGCCGCTGTTATGATACGGTGGCATGGGATTTTTATAAAGGTAAAGGAGAAATTGCAGATGAAAGTAACCGCTAAAATTGTTGCGCATTTGAGCAACGAAGGCAGACTCAAGGCCATTGCCACGGTCTGTCTAAACAATGAATTTCTGATTACCGGAGTGCGCATTGTAGAATGCGAAAAAGGTCCCTGCGTATTCATGCCCAGCAGGAAAACCAAGGCCGGGGAATACCGGGATATTTGCTTTCCCATCACGCCGGAGCTGCATGGCCAGATTAGGGACACCGTGCTGGAGGTCTATCACAGCCAGACGGAAGAAACGGCTCCCACAGAGTGAGCCGCACGAAGTTTATGCCCTGCGAGATCTCCCGCAGGGCAAGGAGGTGATTTTGCTTGGAAGTAATTCTTGTATTGTTGATCGTGGCTGTCCTAAATGGCGCTGTGGCATTCATTGATGAAATGCTCTCCGGTCTTGTTCCCATGACATTAAATGCCGACCAGTATATGACGGCGGCAGGAGGCGGCAGTATGGTGAGCGTGCTGTTTGACATTCTGCTGGGTTTCGGGGTGTCTTTAATCATTCTCAAATTCTTAAAAAAGGGATTTGAATGCTATGTCATGTGGACAGATGGCGACCCGGACTCGGAACCGGCCTATTTGGTCATTCGCTTCATTCAGGCCATTGCCGTAGCGGTCTGTTTTCCGGTCATGTACGGCTGGCTTGCCGAGATTACCCAAAGCCTGACTGATGACCTGATGGCGGCCATCAGTGCAGGCACAAGCTATAACTGGCAGGCTTGGGTCAACGGGATCAGCTCTCTTGGGCTGGTGA
>JAQWCP010000296.1 GCA_028705905.1 Oscillospiraceae bacterium | reverse complement strand
GCACATGGCAACGCGAGGGAACATTCTGCGTGAGCTGCGGCGCAATGCTGGAGCGTGCATGCCCCCAGTGCGGCAAAATTTGCAAAGTAACTGATGTGTTTTGCTCGGATTGCGGAACCACTCTGCAGAACGACAAGAGCAATGAGGTGCAGGAATGATTGAAACATCAGGCGTATCAAAGACTTATCATAATGGCTTTACAGCCGTTAGAGAGCTGAACCTCCATGTCAACGAGGGCGATATTTTTGGATTTCTTGGGCCAAACGGAGCCGGAAAGACTACGACAATTCGTATGTTGGATGGACTCCTCGCTCCCACAACGGGAACCATCCGCATCGCCGGTATGGATGTGACGGCGCAGAGCACCGAAGTAAAGAAAATCATTGGTGTCGTACCGGAATCTCACGGATATTATTACTGGATGACGGCACGGGAATATTTACAATACTTTGACGCCCTGTTTCATCCCGAAAAATCTGATTCAAAATATATCGACCTGCTGCTGGAACGTGTCGGACTTGCAGACAAACACAATGTGTCGGTCGGTCAGTTTTCCAGAGGCATGAAGCAGCGGCTGGGCATTGCCAAGGCGCTGATCAATCACCCGAAAATCATCTTTTTGGATGAGCCGACGCTTGGCCTCGACCCAAAAGGTCAAAAGGAAATACAGGATCTTCTGCGCGGGCTGAACGAGAATGAGGGACTGACCATCTTTATTACCTCTCACATGCTAAAGGACATTGAGGTTTTGTGCAATCGTGTGTGCATTATCAAGGACGGCCTGATGATCGAGCAGGGTTCGATCCGAGAATTGCAGGATCGGTATATGGACACTTATACGATTCTGCTTCAAAGCAGCGATAACCTCCGTGCTGTGAAGCTGCTGAAGGACGCAGAGCATCTGCCGCAAGTATCTCTGTGTGAGGAACGGATTGAAATCACTTGTCCCTCCCATCTGAATGCAGAAGGGATTCTCGCAGTCAAGCATCGCGTGGCAACTGCGCTATTTTCAGAAGGCCTCGACATTCTCGAATTATCACATAAGTCCCTCAGCATGGAGGATGTTTTCTTCAAGGCCATTGAACGGGGCGAAAAGAAGGCGGTGAGTGCATGAACAAAGCAATGCTAAAAAAAGAACTGAACGAAAGTATGTTTGAGAGCAAAGGCCTTTGGATGATGGTGGCCGTGTCCGTAATCCTCTCGGCGCTCTTGATTGTCGTGGCGAACATCAAAGAGGGCGCAGCCATGGCGCAAAGCGATATTTTGCAGTACGCAATCAAGGCCGTTATGTTCATGACGATCATGGTTTCCATGGTATTGGGCGGCTCGTGCTTTGTCTCGGAACGCGAGGGACATACGATGGAAAGTTTGCTGCTGACTCCGGTGTCAAAGTTTTCTCTCACACTCTCAAAATACACCAGTGCAGTAATCCTTGGCGCAATTCTTTATCTTGTGTCTGTTCCCTATATCATTGCGATCAGTTATGGTTCGGGACTTGCAGTCCGGGCGCTGCTGATCTGCCTGTTGAACGGCGGGCTGCTCCTGCTTGCTTTTTCCGCCATTGCAGTTTCGTTTTCAATTCTCACCGACAGTTCCAAAACAGCTATACTGGTTTCAGGCCTTTTGCTGGTCGTGCTGATGTTCCCCGCCTTTGCCCAAGGTATCTTAAAGCAGTCTTTGATCGGCAGAACATTTCTGGCTATGGACCCGCTGGCAAATTGTTTTACTTTGATGACTCCGCTTCTTTCGGAGGTTGCCAGTATTGGCACGGTGACGCAGTATATATGGCCGCAGGTGATCTTTGCCGCACTTTCTATTGCGTTGCTGGTCTGGTCGAGCAAACGAATTTCATTGAAGGGAGAAAAGTAATGAAGAAAAAGATCCCAACACTTCTCCTGCTGATTCTGTTACTTACCGTGTTTACGGTGCCAGCGTTCGCCGCCTCAAATGATACACAGGCGCTTGATGTGCGTATCACATCGCCAACGGCTGTGGAGATGAAGCCAATCTATGCCGGTGACATCACCGCTGAAGTCACAAATAACAGCTCTGGCACACTGAATCACCTAAATTGCTTCCTCTCCGTTTTTGATGTAGATCGTGGGCTATCCTACAATGTGGATGAATTTGGGGAGAAAGCTTATGTGGCATATCCACTCTCGCTCGCACCGGGTGAAACGGCCACTGTTACCATTCCGGTAAAGGTCAACTATGTTGGTAATTTCAGATTTACCGTCACCGTTCTTGACCTCGACTCCGAACGATCCTGTATTTCTCAGCCCCTTACGGTTCATATGCTGACGGCATCGGAGCTGAACAAAACCGTGGCAACGATTGTTGCGGTCATTATGCCCATCCTTTGCTTGTCTGCAACACTCGTCCTGTTCCGAAAACGGAAAATAAAGAGCTGACAAATTTCTCTCGAAGCGCTTGACAAACGAGAAAGATGTAGTATCATCTAATTTGAATTAGTTGATGCTACATCTTTTTGCGTGGAGGGCTATGATGGACATTACAAAAAGAGAAATTACGAAGATTGCACGGGAAGTCAGCAAATTTACCGTCCGGACGCTTCGGGAGGACGGAATTGGTACAGCGGAGTTTGATGTGATTCATGCTATTCGGAAAAATCCCGGCATTACGCAGGCCGGCGTCTGTAAGATCGTGGGGATGGACAAGGGCGCAGTGGCCAGACAAACCGCAAATCTGGAGGTCAAGGGGTACTTAATACGGAAAGAGAATCCGGCCGATGGCCGCAGCCAGCTTTTATTTCCTACGGAGAAAGCCGAGCGGCTGAAAAACTCCAAGGCGCATATTGAAGCGCTGTTTTATGAGTGGCTGGCAGAAGGTTTGCAAGATAAGGATCGGCAGGAGTTCGCCCGGCTGCTCGACATTTTGTATGTGCGATGCAAAGCGGAGAGCAAAAATGATTTTTCTCAAATGCAAAGTATAGTGAAAGAAGGATATTCTGATGGAGAATAAGAAGAAAAAGCTCTCGCAGG
>JAQWCP010000295.1 GCA_028705905.1 Oscillospiraceae bacterium | reverse complement strand
CATATAAAACAGCCTCCTACATTCTTCATTTTTGATCAAATAATATGTTTTATTCCACTGCCTCGTTGATAAAGGTCAGAGACAATGTGATAAAAATAAACGCTTGGATCAGTGGATGGAACACGTTAAAATATAGTCCAATGACGCTTGGAATACCAATGGCGTTGGTGCCCAATGCAAAGTACAGCAGATCCACAACGATCAGTCCACCAAGCATATTCCCGAATAGACGACACGCCAAAGAGACGGGAATGGCAATGTCGCTAATGACCCTCAATGGGAAAACCATGGGGGAAGGAGAAGCCAGGCTTTTGACTCTTCCCAGAAGGCCCTTTTTCTTCAAACCATAGTAATTGATGAGGAAAAATGTGATCAAAGCCATTGCAAACGTGAGAGTCAGGTCGGACATGGGAACGCGCACACCAAAGAGCTCTGCTGCGGAACAAGTAATTAAAAAAATGGCGATGGTGAAAATATACGAACCCAGCGTGTCGCCCAGACCCGGGGCCTTGTCATCTGTGTATTTTGCAATGGACTCAATGGCAATCTCTAAAACAGCTTGCACACCTTTGGGTTTTTCTTGCATACGAGGAATGACAAAAATACGCAAAACAATAGCCAGTACGATGAGAATGGCCATTACAATCCAAGTGAGGACGATGGTCTCACTGAGATCGAAGGAGCCAACTTGTACGCGTTCCGCCCAAATGGATACGCCGAATGCCTTTTCCTCTTGGGGGCCAAACAGCATAGAGAGAAGCCGGACAGTGACCGACCAGGCGCCAGCGACCATGAGGATGGTGCCCCATGTTTTGGTGCGCGACACGCCTTTTTCTGCTTGCTGTGCCGTTGTGTGCTTGGCGCTGCGCCGCAAAAAATAGCCGGCGGCCACAGCCAAAACAGCCAAGAGAAACGCAACAAAATTCCAAACGAGGCTTGTAAGAGGTGCCTGTAAGCCAACCAGGATGGTGGCAATTGCGATCAAACAAAAAATGACCACTGTGACAATGAACGACCATCGAACATTCATGCAGTTGGACAGTGCATTGACGAAGACCTCTAACGCAGATTGTATCGTTTTTGGCTTCTCTTTCATATGAGGAATGACAAAAAAGCGCAACACCACCGCCAACAGGATCAGAACCAAGACAATTCCTAAAAATACAAAGGAAGAGACGCTGATGGAGAGCCCGCCAATTTGAACGGCTTGGACAAGTGGGGAGCCGACGCCTCCGCTGCTTTCAGCGGAACCGAAGATGAAAGAAAGAAGCCGGACGGCAAAGCGCCATATGCCCACTATCATGAGAAGGGAACCGATTGTTTTAAGAATATGAGGACCCTTTTTGGCCGTCTCCTGTGTCCGAAGCTTGGCAAGAGCGGATCGTCGCAAAAGGAACCCGACGACAGCGATGAAAGCAGCGACAAGGAGAAACAGAATAGAAATCATAAAATCTGCCAATGAATTCGCCTGCCTTTATTTGGTGTACTGGTGTGCAGTTTTTCTGCAAAAACAGAGGCCACTTTGCACAAGGGTCTTTGTTTCTGCAATTTCCTTACCTAGGTTAATCGTATTATATGCCTTTCCCACCAAAGTTTCAAGCAGAAAATCCAAGGAGAAAGATGAATAACCGTATAAAAAACTGGATTTGTGTTTCCAAATGTTCAGTTTCTTGTCAATTGTTCTATTTCAGCCAAAGAAAAGGCGATTTATCTTGTCATGTATCGAAAAATAATTGACAAAAGAGTAGAAAAAGATATACTTCCAAATAGATTTAGAAGAAATGGGGAGAAACCATGAATATCAAAGTCATACAGACAGGCATCGCCGTATTGGGTGGGGGGCCGGCCGGATATGCAGCTGCATTGCGTGCTGCCCAGCTGGGGGCGCAAGTGGTGCTGGTGGAAGAGAAAAAAGTGGGAGGGGTTTGTTTAAACGAAGGATGTATCCCAACGAAGACATTGTTGCGTAGCAGCGGCCTGGTTGCAGAGATGAGACGCGCCAAGGAGTTTGGCGTGGATGTACATCTGGACGGATTCCATTGGGATGGCGCGATCAAAAGAAAAGACAGAGTGGTCAAAATCTTGCAGTCCGGTGTTGCGCAATTGTTAAAGGAACGAGGCGTTACAGTCGTGTCTGGATACGGAGAAGTGAAGTCGCCCAATGAGATTTTTGTGCAAGGGGAGGATGGACAAGTAACCATCCAATGTGAGAAATTGATTTTGGCAACGGGTGCCGTGCCACTCCTTCCTCCCATCCCGGGAATTGAATTGGAGCATGTGTGGACCAGTACCGATGCGTTTTCGATGGAGCATGTGCCGGGGCGGGTGGTCATCATTGGTGCCGGGGTGATCGGGCTGGAATTTGCCACCATGTTTGCGGCCCTTGGAACGAAGGTGACTGTTGCAGAGCAACAGCCAACCGTTCTTCCCGGAGTAGATGAAGAAGTGACAGCAGAACTGCTGAAGCAGATGAAACGGCAGGGGATTGGGATCTGGTTGTCTACCCATGTCCAGAGCATCCAATCTGTTGGCAATGGTCTTTCTATTCTGTGCAGGAAAGAGGAAAAAGAAATTGAAATAGAGTGCGATGGTGTGTTGGTGGCCGTTGGTCGCAAATTGGCGACAAAAGCGTTTGATACCCTCCAGCTGAAGATGGAGCGTGGTGCGGTTTGGGTGAATGAGAACATGGAAACCAGCGTTCGGGGGGTCTATGCTGCCGGTGATGTAACAGGGGGAAAATTATTGGCTCATTTGGCGTTTGCAAAAGGCATTGCAGCGGCGGAACATGCGGCAGGTGCAAAGAGAAAAGGATACGGGAGGACAGTGCCTGCCTGTATTTATACCACGCCGGAAATTGCTTCGGTAGGGATGACGGAAGCGGAGGCAAAGCAGGCCGGGATTCCGGTGAAAGTGGGACGCTTTGCATTCCGCAGCAATGGCCGGGCTCTTTCTCTGGGCCAACGGGAAGGGTTTGTGAAGGTAATCGCCGGAGAGGACAATTGTAT
>JAQWCP010000294.1 GCA_028705905.1 Oscillospiraceae bacterium | reverse complement strand
CGTGCGAGGCCAACGCCCTGACTGATCCAGCAGGCGAGGGCCGTGGCCGTCATATCGACTATTGCGGCTTTCAAGGCGAAACCGAGTCCCCTTTCCATTCACATAGTCCGCTTTTACATTGCAGGAATCAAACGCATCGTTCTCGTGGTACGGTTCCTGGATGACCGCGCCAGTCGATGCATCCCATGCACCATCATTGGAAACAACGCTTTTTCCGTTTGGCCCAATGTACACGTCAACGGCGTTTCTCGCCGCAAAGTGGTGGAGATATTCACCGGTTATTGTATCCCATACCGATACGCCTCCATATCCTGCGCTTGCGGTTAACGCCCCATCCTCGCTGAGACGGGCACAGCGTACATCCCAATCATGCGGCGCGTGAAACTTGCGAATCTCCTTTCCGCTTTTGGAGTCCCACAGACAGAAGTATTGTTTGTTACGCGCAAGAAACACCTCTGGCGAATATGCATGCGTACTCACAAGATAGCGGCATTCCTGATCCGCGCTCAATGTAGCGACCCACGGGTCTGTTGGGGAATGCATCACAAGCTTCTCCGGCTTGAGTGCCTGTATTTGTGTACGCAGTTCCTTTTGGAAGTGTTTGGGCATCCCACTCTTTGCAGCTCGTTCCAGCACCAATGTGGCTTGTTGCGCATCTGCACGCTCTAAGTGAAGCCGACATATATAATAGCCGGGTTTCCAATCGTTGGGGGTATTTTCCCATGCGTTTTCCAATTCTATAACGGCGGCGCGATCGTCAGTTTCACCTTTTCGCCACTTATAAAGCCCAAAGTTATATAACGACGACGCATGATATTGGTCTGAAAGCAGGGCTCTTTTCCACAACATTTCGGCTTCGTCGGCTTTCCCCAAGTCAATATAAGACAACGCCCGGTGGCCCAAACTATTCGCCGTATCTGCCGCAGCCTTAGACACGGGGCGAGGATATTCTTCTCCAGCCTCTTCCCGGTAGATTTCCAGCAGCCGTTTTTCCACCTCTGCAAAATCATGCGGACGCGCAGCCTCCTTTGCGTTTAAGCATTCGCTGAGCAGCTCCTGCATCTTTTGGGGGATAGTGACCTTCGCATCAGAGAAATATTCCTCACATGCGGCACAGGCAATTACGCCGTTTTGCCAAAGGCGGTTCCCAAGATACATCTCCAGTACCGATACCGCCCAGGAATAGATATCGGTGCGCCGGGTGAGTCGCTCGCCGTTCATCTGCTCCATGGAGCAATAGGCGGGGGAATAGCCGCCGCTGGCGGAGAACATCGTAGCATCAGTGGGGATATCCGCGTCGAGCACGGTCAGCGTTGCACGTGCTCTTGCGATACCGAAGTCGGCCACTTTGGCATCCCAATCCTTCGTCAAAAGCAAATTATCCGGCTTGACATCCTGATGGATCAGCCCTTGCTCATGGGCATAATGCAACCCGCGCACGAACTGGATGGCGATATCCAGGATACGCTCTGCGGCGTTTCCTTTGTACAGGCTTTCGTCCTCAATGGCGTTTTTCAGGCTGCCTCCATCCATCCATTCCGAAAAAATGGAGGGGATATCTCCAATCCTGCGGACATAGTAGCAGGAAACAATATGCGGGTGCAGGCCAAGCTTGATCCAGGCGTCACACTCCCGAATAAAGTTTTCTGTTTGCCTTTCTGACTGAAAGAAACTTGCTTTGGGGCGCTTCATGGCGAGGTCAACATTCCAGCCGGTATGATGCACGCGCCATACCCCGCCCATGCCGCCCTCAATGACATTGGACTCGATGCGATAGGTATTCAGCAGGGAAGCGCCTTGTTCAATCACCGGTGCACCGTCCCCGTCATTGGAACCCTCTGCGCCGTCCAAAGCGGTGGCGGTAGCCAGCAGAATTGGAATGCCATCCTCGGGTAGAGTGGCATCTCCAGTTTCGGCATCTAGAATGGTTTTGTCAGAATCGGGAACGGTTTCCTCCGCGTCTAAACTCGTTTTTTCATCTTTGACCATGATATCACTCCTCTTGTGTGAGCGATATTATCGCTCCACCTGCTCCTTTTTTCGCTGTTCCTTCTGCCGAAAGTATACATAGCGAAGCCGCTCAACCTCATCGTTAGTATATTTCGCATCGATATATTCATATTCATCCAGATAGGGGTGTCCATTGGCGTCATACAGCGGCACCAGCATCCTGTCAAAATCCTCGTTGGTATACTCCTTGTTCATATCAAAATGTTCCATAGATACAGCCCCTTTCTCTCTTGATAAGACCATTGTATCTATTTTCATGGATATGGGTTTGAAACTTGCCCCCTTGTCGATTGACACTCTGAAAACTCACGAAACGATTTTGATGTAGACCGCTGAGATGTTATCGTTTCCTCCGTTTTCATTGGCCTGTCGAATCAACCTTTCACAAACGGTCTGTGGACTTTTGCTGCTACGCAATATGCACGCAAGCTCACGGTCACGAACCATACCATATAGCCCATCGCTGCATAAGAGAATTCGATCTCCCGGTTCAATGTCACAGATAAAATAGTCTGGAGGCGCAGGGGGGAGCATGCCTACGAATCGGGTAAGCCGGGAGCTTGCCGGGTGCCCTGCTGCGTCGGCTTTGGAAAGCTCACCGTTTTTAACCATGATGGCGGCAATATTGTGATCTTCCGTGACCTGCGAGATGGTCTTTTTATATTTCGGCAGAAGATAGCCGCGACTGTCTCCAAGGTTTGCGAAAATTGCTTTGGTTTGAAACAGCCATACGCCACAGAAAGTTGTGCCAAAGCCGATATGCGCTTCCGTGTTTGCCGTGTTGAACAACCCGTCGCTGACCACGCGAACGGTTTCGGCAAAAGCGGATCCGGCTTCTTCGGGTGTCTCTGTGTCTTTGCGCGCGAAGGGCATCATGTTGGGAATGGCTTCCCGCACATACACGGCCGCTTTTGCACCTTGCTGAAGACCGCCCATACCATCGGAAACAGCAAATACACCGATATCCGGGCAAAGGATGATTTCATCCTGGTTGGTGTTTCT
>JAQWCP010000293.1 GCA_028705905.1 Oscillospiraceae bacterium | reverse complement strand
ACCATGTGGATCAAACGAAAGACGGAACCGAAAGAATGGTTTTTGATTGTGTGTCTTGGCAATCCTGGCGCCCGATATGAACATACACGGCATAATGTGGGGTTTCGGGTGGCAGACATGTTGGCAGAACGGTGCAATGTTCCCATCCGAAAACTGAAGTTTAAGTCGTTGTATACAGAGATTGTCTTGGGCGGAAAATCGGCTGTTTTACTCAAACCCCAAACGTTTATGAATCTCAGTGGAGAGGCAGTGCGGGAAGCGGCGGGCTTTTACAAAGTCCCGCTGGAGCGCATTTTGGTGGTTGCCGACGATACGGCATTGGCGCCTGGCCGGTTGCGGATTCGCAGCAAAGGAAGCGCAGGTGGCCACAACGGGCTGAAAAGCATCATTGCCTGTATGGGAGGGGACACGTTTCCCCGGATTAAAATTGGTGTAGGCGCGCCGCCCCATCCAGACTATGACTGGGCCGATTGGGTTTTGGGAACCTTTTCCCAACAGGAGAAAAAAGCGGTGGGAGAAGTCATCTCCTTGGCGGCGGACGCTGTGGAAGTGGTTTTGCAGAACGGCATAGAAGAGGCGATGAATCGGTTCAATGGAACCAGTCAGGGTTGAGGGTGGTATTATGAAATATTGTATCAATTGCGGCGCTGCAATAGCAGATCAGATGAAATATTGTCCGGAATGCGGCGCAAAGCAAGCTGCATCCATGGGAACGCCGTCCAATGTCCTGGAAGACGAACATGCAGGAGCCGGTGCGCCCACGCAGCCGGATGTGGCAGCACATCAGGTCGCGCCGTCTGCCCTCGGGATGGAAACGCCGTCTGTTCCGCCAACAGTGGGCAATGGACATTGGCAGGGAGTACCTTCACAGATGCAACCTCCTTATCAGCAACAGCTGAAACCCAGATCCAATGGTCTTGCGATTGCTGGATTTGTGGTATCCCTTTGCCTCGTGCTGTTTGTGGCGGTTCCCGTGGTTGGGGTTGTGATGGCACTGGTTTCATTGGGGTTATCCATTTCCGGCATGATGATTGCCAATCGGAATGAGGGCGCCATTGGAATGGCGGTTGCAGGCTTGGTGTTGTCTATCATATTTGGGCTAACATCGGTGTATTATTTTTTTCGGTTCTCGTTTTCCACCCTGTTTTAATTGAGCCGCCTTACAGAAAAATTGTTCGACCGATTGTGATAAAACAATAGGCAAAAAACAGAAAACTAGACAGAAACAAAACGAAAAAGCAGAGTCAAATAGGTCGGGTGGCAGTGCCGCCCACCTGTTGCTGTGCTTTTTTGCGATCTTCAATTTCCATATTTTTGAAATACGAAAAAAGGGGGATTGACTTTGTTTGCCATCGCAGAGGCATTTCAGAAAAACAAAGAAATCAATGCTTTGTTTTGCGCAATAGATGCAGGGCAGTGTCCGGCGGCCCTATCCGGGCTGTCCGGCGTACATCGGGCACATTTGGGGGCGGCGCTCCAGGCGTCTGTAAACCGACCGGTGGTTTTTGTTTGCGCCGACGACGGAGAAGCGACCCGGATGATTGCAGATGTGGAGGCGCTTTCTCAAAAATCAGTGGTTTATCTGGCATCCCGAGAATTTGTTTTCTACGATGCTGCTGTGGTGTCTCGTCAGTGGGAACACCGAAGACTACAGGCAATGGCCGCGATGTGTACCGATTCTGTTCCATTTCTGGTTATGACCATAGAAGGCATGCTGCAACGCACCATGCCTCCAGAAACCATGAAACAAGCGGTGTGTGTTTTGGAACAAGGCGCTGTGTATCAGCTGGATGAATTGGCAAAATTTCTGACTCGAAACGGATATGCTGTTTGCGACCAGGTGGAGGGGCCCGGCCAGTTTGCCCTGCGGGGGGGAATCTTAGATGTTTTTTCCCCGGGAGAAGACCAGCCTGTTCGCGTGGAGTTCTTTGGGGATGAGATTGATTCCATGGGGTATTTTGACCCCGGCACCCAAAGGCGGACGGAAAATTGCAGCCGCTGCCTTCTTTTGCCGGCAGCGGAAGTGCTGCCGGACTTGGCGCAAGGAGGAAGAGCGCAGCTTTTGGCGTCTCTTAGCAAGCTGAAAAGCAAAGTGGAAAAACGGAAAGGAGATTTTTCGGCCCTGCTCGCCACATTGCAGCAGGATATGGAACGGTTGGAGCAGGATGTTTCCTTTTCGGCCTACGACCGCTATTTGGATCTGATTTATCCGGATGAAACTTGTGGAATAGACTATATTCCAAAAGATGCAGTTGTCATCTTTACCGAGAGCGGACGTATCATGGAACGGGCCAAAAATTACTTTTGGCAAATGGAGCAAGATGCAGAGGTGCTGATGGATGCCGGAATGCTGGCGGGTGAATTGGCCTCTTTTGCGCTCTCCATAGACCGTATGAAATCGCGGCTGGACATGTTCCCCGTTGTGATGACCGACACCTTTCCGGCAACCCGATACCCCTTTCCGCAGCGCAGCGTATTTTCTGTTGTCTGCAAGCAGCTTCCTTCTTATGGTGGGAGCTTGAGTGCGGCCGTATCAGACGTTTCGGATTACTTGTCAGAGGGGTATGGTCTGGTCATTCTTTGCCCGTCGGAAAGGCGGGCCCAAAATTTACACAATTTACTGCGAGAAAACCGACTGCGTGTTGCAATGGCATTTCACTTGGAGCAGCTTCCAAAACCGGGAGAAGCGGTTTTAACGGTGGGCAATTTGTCGGGCGGGATGGAATACCCAGATTTCAAGCTGGTTGTTTTGACAGAAGGGCAAGTGACAAGCAGCAATCGGAAGGAGAAAAAGGCAAGGTCATCCAAAAACAAACAGGCGCTCAACAGTTATGCAGATCTGTCCCCGGGTGACTTGGTGGTGCATGTCCATCATGGTATTGGCCGTTTTGTGGAAATGGAAAAGCTCTCTTTGGACGGCGTGGAAAAAGACTATGTAAAACTTGCATATGCTGGCAGCGATTGTCTTTATATCCCGGCAACACAATTGGATTTGATCTCTAAATATATTGTCGGCGGTGGGGAAGG
>JAQWCP010000021.1 GCA_028705905.1 Oscillospiraceae bacterium | reverse complement strand
CGGGATGACGTGTAAAACCGGCCACAGGGGTGAACGCCGGATGTTCCGAGGCAAGGTGGTAAACCACCTGCCCCATCCGGCCGTTAAAACCGGAGACAATCAGCTTGAGCATGAATCTTACCCTTTCCTTTGTGTTTCCGGGGTTCGAGGGGCCATTTGGTCCCCCGAACCCCGGGTCTTCTCTCTTTGGGGCAATTATTTGATCTGGATGCCTACGTCCATCATGTTCTTTTTCAAAACTTCCAAGTTTTTCGGTGTCATTTCGCACAGAGGCAGGCGGCACTCGCCCACACCAAAGCCGGCCAAATTCATTGCGGCCTTGATGGGGATGGGATTCACTTCGATGAAGAGGGAATTGATGAACTTCATGTTCTCGGTTTGCAGCTTTGCCGCTTCTTTAAACTTGCCCTCTAAACACAGGTGGGACATTTTCACCGTCAGCTCCGGCAGGATGTTGGCCACAACGGAGATGACGCCCTTACCGCCCAGAGACATCAGGGGAACCACTTGGTCGTCGTTGCCAGACCAAATGTAGAAATCGTCGCCGCACAGGGCACGGGTGGAGGCGATCAGGGAGAAGTTGCCCGACGCTTCCTTGACACCGTTGATGTTGGGGTGTTTGGAAAGCTCTGCATACGTCTCAGCGGTGAAGGAGAGACCAGTGCGGGAGGGGACGTTGTACAAAATCATAGGAATGTCGACCCGATCCGCGATGTATGTATAATGTTTGATCAGCCCCGTTTGGGTGGCTTTGTTGTAATAGGGAGTGACGACCAAAGTGGCATCCGCGCCGGATTTTTTGGCATGCTGGGACAGAAACAGCGCGGCGTTGGTGTCGTTGCTGCCGGCGCCGGCGATGACCT
Source organism: Oscillospiraceae bacterium (assembly GCA_028705905.1). Classification (GTDB taxonomy): domain Bacteria; phylum Bacillota; class Clostridia; order Oscillospirales; family Oscillospiraceae; genus RGIG529. The sequence continues at coordinate 11,725 of JAQWCP010000021.1, read as the reverse complement.
TCATTCGGCCGGCGGTGTGGGTAACACAGAAATCCACGGCGGCAATATGCTCTTCCAGACTCTGAGTGGAAGATTCGCCGGTGGTGCCGCAGATGATCACAGCGTCCGTACCCGCCGTGGCTTGGAAGTCAATCAATTCTCCCAGCTTTGGAAAATCGATGCCGCCGTCTCTCAGAAACGGAGTGATGATGGCCACGCCAGATCCTTCAAATACAGGCTCTCTCATAATGATCCTCCTTCAAAAATCATGCAGTCGGATTAGTCCATATACCCTTCTGCGCAGAGCAGCTCTGCCAGAAGGACGGCGCCGCCAGCGGCGCCACGCAGGGTGTTGTGGGATAAGCAGACAAATTTGTAATCATATTGTGTGTCCGGACGCAGACGGCCAATGGAGATGGCCATGCCGCCTTCCAGGTCCCGATCAAGACGGGTCTGGGGCCGGTTGTCTTCTGTAAAATAATGCAGGAACTGCTTGGGTGCGGAGGGCAAGTTCAGCTCCTGAGCCCTTCCTTTGTAATTCTGCCAGATATCCAGGATCTCATCTTTGGACGGGGTCTTTTCAAATGAAGCAAAGACCGAAGCCATGTGGCCGTTGGCCACCGGCACCCGGATGCACTGGGCCGTGATGGATGGGGACTGGGCGGTTACAATCTGGCCGCCATCCATTTTGCCCCAGAGTTTAAGGGGCTCTTTTTCTGATTTTTCTTCTTCGCCGCCAATGTAGGGAATGACATTGTCCAGCATCTCCGGCCACGTCTGGAAGGTCTTGCCCGCCCCGGAAATGGCCTGATACGTGCTGACCAAAACTTTATCCAGCCCAAAGCTGCGCAGGGGATGGAGCGCCGGCACATAGCTCTGCAAAGAGCAGTTGGACTTGACAGCGATGAAGCCCCGTTTGGTCCCAAGACGTTTTTTCTGAAATTCAATGACTCCGATGTGTTCCGGGTTAATCTCCGGCACCACCATAGGGATGTCCGGGGTAAACCGGTTGGCGCTGTTGTTAGAGACCACGGGGCATTCATATTTGGCCATTTCGTCTTCCAAGGCGCGCACTTGCTCCTTATCCATATCCACAGCACAAAAGACGAAGTCTACCTGATCGGCCATTTTTTTCAAATCGGTTCCCGCATTCAGTACGATGATATTTTTTGCCTCATCCGGCATGGGAATGTCCAGCTGCCAACGTTTTCCGGCGGCCTCTTCATACGTTTTTCCGGCGGAGCGCCCGCTGGCGGCAATGGCGGTGAGCTGAAACCAGGGATGGTTTTCCATCAAGGTGACAAACCGCTGGCCTACCATGCCGGTTCCGCCGATGACGCCTACTTTGTACTGTTTCATTTCATACCCTCCAGTTGTGACGGCAAACAGCCATCTGATTTAGTTTATGCAAAACAAAGGAAAAATGAGAAACCAAACGCGTTCATTCCATGAAACATTCTCAAAACAGAGGAAGCCATGAAAAAAATAAAATCAGCGGGTTGAAAAACCGGCTGATTTTGTAATATAATATGTCGAGCAGGTAAAATGCGACCGACATTCATATTACCCAAGCAGACAGCTCTCCATCAGAACACTTGATGACAGTCGAAGGGCTTTTAACCCACCGCCCAGGAGAGACAATTCCGACCGCGCCGCTCCTTCGGCGGTTTCCCCTTTCACTACCGGTTGATCGGGCGTTCGGAACCCCAACCGCGCTACTCATGAAAACCGCGCCTCTATCCTGCATAGGATGAATATTTGGTTTAATATTTATGTTATCACATCCCTTTTGCGCTGTCAAGCGTCAGAGAAAGAGGTAAAAGAGAGAAATGGAGTATAAAAATGGGAAAACGGTTTATGCAAGTTGCAGTAATCATAATAGGGCTTCTGGCGGCATTGCCGTTGCCCGTCTCCGCCCTTTCGGAGAACCCTTATGTACGCATTGGCCTGTATTATGGCAGCGACGCCCTCACTTCCGCCAATCTGGAGAACAAGAGCGGGTACGGAAGTGGGTACCGTTTCGGCTTTTTTGATGACAGCTACAATTTCACCCAGGTGGATTCTACGTCCTACACGCAAATTTCCATGCTGAAAAACGTCAATCAGTATCTGTCCAATGGCGCATATACCACCAGCGTTCCGTCGGGGAGTTACAGCCTTGTGGGTGCATACCATGTGCAGCTGCCGGCTACATACAGCAGCGCTTCGGCTGTTAAAAGCGCCGCCTCCGGCTATACAGGCGGCTTTCCCGCCTATATTGGCGGAACATACCGGGTTCGGGTGGGTAGCTATCAAAATACGACAGATGCCCAAGCGGCAGCAGATGCGCTGGGGGTTTCTGGTGCGGTGGCGGTGGGGCCCAGCAGCACGGCGGTGACCGTCACCCGTACGAAAACCACCACGATCCTATTTCAGTTTGACGGGGGCAGTACCAGTTCTTTGGTGGTGCGTCCCGGGCAGAACGATTCTGTCAAAACCATTACCTGGTTTAAAAATAACCAGTATTATGGCTCCTTCCAGTATAAGCGGATTTCCGGGGGGAATCTGACGGTGATCAATGTCTTGCCCATGGAAGACTATGTAAAGGGCGTCCTGCCATATGAAATGAGCAGTACCTGGCCTCTGGAGGCGCTAAAGGCACAGGCGGTCTGCGCCCGCAGCTATGCCGCCCGCAGCTTGAAAAAGCACAATTCCGCTGGGTTCGACCTGTGCAACACCACCGATTGCCAAGTGTACCGGGGTACCGCGTCCTCGTCCTCGTCCAGCAACAGCGACAAAGCAGTGGACGCAACGTATGATATTTATGCATGGTCCGGCAGTGCGCTGTGTCAAACGGTGTACCATTCCTGTGATGGGGGCGCCACGGAAGATGCCAAAAACATCTGGGGCAGCGATTTCTCCTATCTGGTGGGCGTGAAGGACCCGTATGAAGCGGATATTGCGGACAAGCTGTCTTATTATTATTGGTCTGCCACTTACACCCCACAAGAACTGGCGGCCCGGCTCAAGGAGAAGGGGTATGCCTGCGGGACGATTGTCAATCTGTTTGTTTCCGCTTGGTCCGACACAGGGAATCCCATCAAGATTACCTTTGCAGACAGCAATGGGAAAAGCTACTCCTTTTCCGGCACCAATTTGGTCAATATTTTCAACACGGCGGGAAAGAAAGCCAAAAGCTACCGGTATCAGATCACAGCCAACGGCGGAACTTCCGGCGGTTCGGACGGTACATTGTATGTGAACCCGGGCGGGGGGACACTCCCCGGGAGCAAAGGGGCCTACGCCATCGGCGGCGACGGGACGAAAATCCAGTTGACAGGCGAGCCGTATGTCATCACCAGTTCCGGTACGCAAAAGCTGACGCCCCCTTCCGGGTCTACAGCGACAACCCCCACATCTTACACTGTTTCCGGCAGTGGGTGGGGCCATAACGTAGGGATGAGCCAGTGGGGGGCTTATTGTATGGCCCAGAGGGGCTATACCTATGACCAGATTCTGAAATTTTACTACACAGGAGTTTCCCTGAAATAAAGCGGTCAAACAAATCCCCCGCCCAGAAGAGAGCCGGGCGGGGGATTTTTATGGAGAGGTTTTTATGAAAACAAAGGATTTTTATTATGACTTGCCAAAAGAGCTGATTGCTCAGACGCCCATAGAGCGTCGGGACGGGTCTCGGCTTTTGACGCTGGACCGGCAGACCGGTGCCATCGGCCACTGCCATTTTTATGATTTGCCCCAACTGCTGCAGGCAGGGGACTGTCTGGTGTTGAACGACTCTAAGGTGTTGCCTGCCCGTCTTATGGGGCATCGCGCGCCGGGTGGCGGCTTTGTAGAGCTGGTATTGCTGAAAGACAAAGGGGATGACGTATGGGAGTGCCTGGCCCGTCCGGGCAGGCGGCTCCAAATGGGAACAAAACTCTCCTTTGGCGATGGTACATTGCGCGGGGAAATTGTGGGAAAAGGTGAGGGCGGCACCCGGAACGTCCGTTTTTTTTATGAGGGGATTTTCCTGGAGGTGCTGGAGCGTTTGGGGAAAATGCCTCTGCCCCCCTATATCACAGAAGAGTTGGCGGATGCCAGCCGGTATCAGACGGTCTATTCCAAAGAACTTGGTTCCGCCGCCGCGCCCACGGCGGGGCTGCATTTTACCAAGGCACTGCTAAAGCAGGCGGAGGAGATGGGTGTTTCTTTGGCCTATGTGACCCTTCATGTGGGCCTCGGTACCTTTCGCCCGGTGAAAGCGGAAGAAATCCAAGATCATGAAATGCATGCAGAATTTTGCCGCATACCCCAGGCGACGGCAGAGACCATCAACGCGACAAAAAAGCGCGGCGGCCGGGTCATCTGCGTGGGTACCACGTCCTGCCGCACCATCGAGTCTTTTGCCAGAGAGGATGGTACCCTGAAAGAGACTTCCGGCTGGACAAACATTTTCATCTACCCCGGCTATCAGTTTAAAGTGCTGGATGGGCTAATTACCAATTTCCACCTGCCGGAGAGTACCCTTTTGATGCTGGTGTCCGCGCTGGCGGGGCGGGAGCAGGTTCTGGGGGCGTATGAGGCTGCCGTACGCCAGCGGTACCGGTTCTTTTCCTTTGGAGACGCAATGTACATTGGATGATCAGCATTTCCAGCAAAAGTTAGGTTTTACACTAGGTCTGTTTGACCGGGGGCAGTCTGGTTGCCGGAAGGGATGTATTTCATCTGGCAATGAGACCATGATGTAAACAATAGAGATGACAGAGGCGGGTCCATAAGACTGTTTTTGTTCATCTTGAGAGCAGAAGACCTCCCATGCGACATTTTTTCACGTTGCATGGGAGGTCTTCTGCATTTGAATTTGAACCACAGCTGAATTTGAGCCACGGCCGGGTATTCTTATGCCGGTTGTCGATTTTGATGTTCCAATCAAGCCACGTTATAAATTTTAACGTCCGGGTCGGCGCTCCACAATGGCTTCAGACCGACAAACACGTCATTTTGGAACATTGCGCTGCTGAGATAGGCCTGGGCGTGCTCTGTGCTGTCAAAGCCGTGCAGTACCTGGACATCTTCCTCCCGCACCAGCAGATCTTTGGTGAGGGCGCCGGGGATTGTCTGCAGGAACGGACCGCGATAATCCGTATAGACCTTGACGGCGGCGGGACGGTTGGCCTCGTCGATTTTCATGGTGATCTCAAGATAAGCATTGACTTTCATAACGAAACTCCTCCTAGCAATGATTTTGGCTTTTCATCGAGCCTGAGTTGATTATAGCCGTATCGCTGAAGCAAGAAAAGATATAAGGAAATTTATGAGTCACTTATAAATTAAATAGTGACTTGTGATATGAAAGCTTCAAACTTATAATGGGATAATGGGAATCTGAGAATCCGAAAGACACAAAGGAGTGGAAAGTATGTATCAGCCAAAAATGGAAAAGGACATCCGTTGCCCGCTGGAATGTGGACTGGAAGTATGTGGAGGCAAATGGAAATCCAGAATTATTTGTGTGTTGGCGGAAAAAAGCACGTTGCGGTACAGCGCGCTTCGCAAAGAAATGACCAATATTACAGACGCGGTTCTGGCAGCTGCCCTGAAAGAACTCATAAAAGACGAGATGGTGGAGCGGACACAGTACAACGAGATCCCTCCCAGGGTGGAATATCGCCTCAGTGGGAAGGGCAATTCTGTGATTCCAATTTTACAGAGCATCTGCAAATGGTCCGGTGCCTATCACAGAGAGGATCATGCAAACACTTTGCTGCAATGTCAAAAATGTGATTTTCTTTATAGGTGAAGTCTGGGTTTTATTTCAAGGCAAACATTTTCATGAACTTATGAATGCATGAACTGGCCTGCAAGGTGATGGTGCGTGAGACATCCCTTGCAGGCTTACAATTTTGACCAGCGATGGGGAAATCGAGACGCCAAAGGCACTATTCTTTCTGCAGAAACCCCACTCCAGTCAGCATGAGCCCTTCTGCCATCCGGGCAATTTCTTCTACCGGAGTGACCATGCCCTCCTCCAGCCATTTTTCCAAAAGACCGATGCAGCCCGAGCTGACGAAGGCGTAATAATACTCGATCTGCTGGGGTGAGGCGTTTTTGAAATAGCCGGAATAGCATTCGATACACTTCTCCCGACCAATGTTGATTAGTTTCAAGGCAAAGGATTTGTCACCCCAGTCACCCAGCGTTACAGTGCAAAGGTCGGAGTTGTCCTTCAGGCACTGGAAGACACCGGCGGTGAGCTTTACCAGGTTCACATTTGAATCTGGCGCAGCGATCAGAGGGGCTATGGCACGTTCGAAGTCGGCCAGCATATCCGCTTCGATGCTGTGGAGCAGGTCGAAGAGGTCGGTATAGTGTCTGTAAAAGGTACCCCGGTTGATGCCCGCCTGCTCACACAGTTCCTTGATGGAAATGCTCTGGATGGGTTTTTGTCCCAAAAGCCTGGTAAAAGCCTTGCGTATCAACATTTTCGTGACCCGGGTGCGATGGTCATTTGTTAACTTTTTCAAAACACGGCTCCTTTATGAACGAATTCTGTCTCATTTGTTGGTTATCGGGTATTTAAAGGTCAGTCTGTTGATTGCAAATCTACCCAATTCCGATTATAATACAACTATGGAAGAAAATCAACAGTGTGTTCAATATAGAAAGGAAGTGTATTGAGCATGAAAGAAATATATCTCATTACCGGAGCCAAGGGACATCTGGGCAATACTTTAGTTCGTCTTTTGGAGCATGCGGGCTGCACGATCCGGGCATTGGTTCTGCCGGACGAGACGGCCCAGGATCATGGTAACGTCACCTATTATCATGGTGACGTGCGGAAGGCGGATACGCTACGTCCCCTCTTTGCCCACACAGAGGGCGCGCAGGTGACCGTGATCCACACAGCGGGGATTGTCGATATCTCCAAGAACTGCTCCGATCTGCTCTATGATGTGAATGTAAACGGCACAAAGACGTTGATTGCTATGGCGCTGGAGGCAAATGTCCACCGGTTTGTCTATGTCAGCTCCACCCATGCCATTCCCGAGCAGGGGGGACTGCGCGTGTTGCGGGAGGTGAGCCATTTCGATCCAGACAAGGTTGTGGGCAGATACGCCGAAACAAAGGCCGAAGCCACGCAGGCCGTGCTGGACGCGGTGGTGCAGGGGCTTAGGGCTGTGGTGGTACATCCTTCGGGGATCCTGGGGCCTTACGATACCTCGGGCAATCACTTGGTGCAAATGGTAAACGATTATATCCATGGACGCCTACCGGCTTGTGTGCAGGGCGGTTATGACTTTGTGGATGTGCGAGACGTGGCCCGTGGCTGCTTGCTGGCAGCCCGCAAGGGGCGGGTGGGGGAATGTTACATCCTCTCCAATCGCCATTATGAGGTCAAGGAAGTGCTGAACATGGTCAAATCGGTGTATGGTGGGCGGCGCCTGCCGGCACTGCCCATGTGGATGGCCCGGGCTGTAGCCCCGCTGATCGGGTGGGCGGCCCGCCTGCGCCGGCAGCGCCCACTGTACACGCCCTATTCGCTCTACATCTTGACGAGCAACGATAAGTTCTCCCACGACAAAGCCACCATGGAGCTGGGCTATCAGCCCAGGGACCTGTATCAGACCGTGGCTGACACGGTGGCCTGGCTCAAACAGAAGCAGGAGGCAGCCGGTGGTTCTTTTGCAGCTTCAGTGCCCCAGAAACGCAAAACAAAGCGGGGCATTTGCTGGGGCAAATGCATCCAGCGAGAAGAAATCAGACGCCGCATGACCCCATCCGGGTTATCAAGAAAGAAGGCTGTAGCAAAGTAAAATTTCTACAGCCCTTTTTTTGTTCCGCAAGGGATAGGAGTGAGAAAACGGCAGGGAAAAGCGGAAAATTGCCGTTTGGGGCATCGAACGGCTGCAAAAAAGGCGTTTGATGAAAAATGGGTTGACTTAAATACGCAGATCTCATATAATGAAGTGCAAAGAAAAGCGGTGTTAAGTGTTGCTCTCGGTGACGCTGTTTTTGAAAGAGGCGGTGCTTTGCGGCGTGAGTCAAATATTTGTAAGCGGCGCAAGGGTCCGGCCATATTGGGGCCAGTGCGCTTTTTGAAGCCCGAAAACAACGTTGTTTTCGGGCTTTTTCTTTACTGTATCTTTACCGGAACGGTACTATAATGAATTCGGTCAGAAAGAACCAGTTTTGAATGAAATTGAGCAGGGATCTAAGGATATCCTGCTGGCGGCGCTCGGATTGTGGTTCTTCCTTGTGTCGTTTACCGTCAACCAATGGTTGCGCGGCGTGCTTGTCATTGTAGTCTGCATTTCATTTTCCGTTCCGGAAAGCCTGCAAACAAAAGACGAAAGAGGGTCGGCTCCATTTTCCGTTTTTTGCTTGAGATGGAGGAAGCAGAACATGGGCAATAACAAGTACAAAATCCTTGTCATTGAAGATGAGGACAAGATCCGCAATTTTATCAAAATGATTTTGGAAACAAACGGGTATCAGGTTCTGACTGCGGCAACCTGCATGCAGGGAAATGACATGTTTTTTTCTCACAATCCGGATCTGATTATGTTAGACTTGGGGCTCCCGGATCAAGATGGTTCAGAATTGATCAAAGCAGTCAGAAAATCCGCGGTCACGCCGATGATCGTATTATCCGCAAGAACAACGGAGCAGGACAAGGTCTCTGCACTGGATTTGGGCGCAAACGACTATATGACAAAACCCTTTGGAACAGGGGAGCTGCTTGCCCGCATCAGGGCCGCTTTGCGCAACAGCCGTCACAGCGCCATAATGGGGGCGGTTCCCGGCGGAACATTTGCAGTGGGAGATATGAAAATCGATTATGACCGGCGTATGGTGTCCATCGGTGGCCGGGCAATCAAGCTGACCCAAACGGAATACAACATCGTGGCGCTGCTCTCCGAGCATGCGGGCAAGGTGCTGACATACACCACAATTCTTCGGAAGGTATGGGGCGCTTCTGATCCGGGCAGCATCAAAAAGTTGCAGGTCAATATGGCAAATATCCGCAAAAAGTTGGGAACTAGGCCGGACGAACACAAATACATTTCCAATGAGCTGGGCGTTGGTTATGGGATGTTGGAGGACGACGCATAATGAAGTCACCACAAAGAGAAAAGCCATGATTTGGATGCGAATTGGCGTGTTCGCCGCCATTGCGGCCATTGGCATTTTGCGGAAAGGCAAAATAGAGCGTGACAAAATTTTATCTGAATCGTGATTGGGGTGCCTTATGTTTCGATTGATCAAAAAACAATCTCCCGGGCGGATCATTGCACTGGGATTTGCCAGTGTCATTTTGCTTGGCTCTTTTCTGTTGATGCTACCATGCAGCATACAGAATGGCGTTACAGTCCGGTATGTTGATGCGCTTTACACCTCGACCAGCGCAGTTTGCGTAACCGGGCTGATTGTCGTAGATGCCGGGAACACATTTACCCCCATTGGCCAGTTCTTTCTCGGACTGCTGATCCAGGTCGGAGGACTTGGAGTGACGGCGATGGGAGCAGGTATCATTCTCACCATGGGGAGAAAAGTGAATTTAAAAGGGCGAAACCTGATCCGTGAGGCCATGAATTTGGATTCCGGCAGGGGGCTTGTCCGCTTTGTCAAAAGCATTTTTATAACGACCCTGATTTTTGAGTTGTCGGGCGCAATCCTGAGTTTTACCGTTTTCATCCGCGATTATACGCCGCTGAAGGCGATGGGGATCAGCCTGTTTCACTCTGTCGCGGCTTTTAACAACTCAGGCTTTGACATTTTGGGTAATTTTCAGAATTTGATTCCTTATCAGGGCAATGTGATGCTCAACCTTGTGACCTGTGGACTTATCTTTTTCGGTGGAATTGGATTTTTAGTCATTCAAGAGTTGTGGATGAAACGGTTTCGCTGGTCCAAGCTGTCCATGCATGCCAAGGTTGTGCTGACAGTCAGCGTGAGTTTGATCATTTTTGGAGGGCTTCTGATCAAGCTGACGGAGAACGTCACTTGGCTGGGCGCCTTTTTCCACAGCGTTTCGGCGAGGACGGCAGGGTTTTCCACCTATCCGCTGGGCACTTTCTCCAAATCCGGCCTGTTGGTGCTTACCGCGCTGATGTTCATTGGGGCGTCTCCCGGTTCAACCGGCGGCGGCATCAAAACCAGTACTTTTTTTGTGTTGCTGCAAGGGATCAAGATGGCGGCGACAAACAAGTCGGAAAAGGCGTTTCATTATGCCGTTCCAAACAACGCCTTCCGAAAAGCGGCAGTGATTACGCTGATCGCGCTGGGCGTGGTTGGCACGGGAACATACCTGATGGTCATTTTAGAGCCGGGTATCAACTTGATGGACGCTTTATTTGAAGTGACAAGCGCATTTGGCACAGTGGGCTTATCCACAGGAATCACGCCGGGGCTGTGCGACGGCAGCAAGCTGCTGTCAATTTTGATTATGTATATAGGGCGCCTTGGCCCCTTGACCATTGCCTCCCTGTGGTATTTCACCAAAGGAGAGCGGATTAGTTACCCGGAAGGGAATATTGCCATTGGCTAAAAGAGGGAGGACAGAGCATGTTTTACAAATCTAAAAAAGAAAAGATGACTTACGGTATTGTGGGCCTGGGGCGTTTTGGGTATGCCCTTGCGGTGGAGCTTGCCAGCTCCGGCACAGAGCTGCTGGTCTTGGACAGAGATGAAGAAAAGGTGCGGCAGATCAGGGAGATTACGGAAAATGCGATGGTTGTCAAAAATTTGGACAAAAAATCATTGACCGCAGCTGGAATCCAAAATTGCGATGTGGCCGTGGTCTGCATCGGTGAACAACTGGACACCTCGATTCTTACGACGTTAAATCTTGTCAGCTTGAAAATTCCGGTGGTGATTTCCAAAGCCACAAGTGTTGAACATGGCGAGATTTTGGAAAAACTGGGCGCAGAGGTTGTTTATCCCGAACGAGATATGGCAATCCGGCTGGCCCATCGCCTTGAGACCTCAAAAGTGCTTGACTATATTCAGCTGAGCGAACGATTCAACATCTCAAAGTTGGTGATACCGGAGAAAATGGCAGGGAAAACGGTGTTGGAAGTCAATTTGCGTGCGCGGTTTGGGCTGAACATCATTGGCATCGAAAATGACGGGGATGTGATCCAAATCATCAATCCGGACTATGTGTTCCGGCAACAGGATATTTTGTTCATAGCAGGCAGCAAGGATGGACTGTGCCGCCTGTCAGAATGGGTAGAAAATGCTTGACACACGCAAGAAAAATCGGAAATATAGAATGCAACAAGGGATCATGCTGGTACTGAAGGGGATGATCGTGGGATTTGGTGCAATTATGCCGGGGATCAGCGGCGGAACGCTTTGTGTGGCGTTTGGCATGTACCAGCCGCTCATCGAGATGTTTTCCAGCCCGAGGAAAAGCTTTCCCAAATATCGGATAAAGCTTGGGTTTTTCCTTTTTGGTGGTTTCATCGGTTTTGTCGGCTTGTCCAGTGTTGCCAGTTGGCTGATGGAACAGAACAGTTCTGCGGTCACCTGTGCGTTTATTGGTTTTGTCATCGGTACAATACCGGAGCTTTGGAAGGAAGCGGGGCAAAAGGGACGAACGCGTTCGTCCTATCTCACCATGATCGCAGGCTTTGCAGCCATGTTGGTGATCTTGCTGTTGCTCAAAAATGCACAGTCCATCCAATTAAAGCCGGATCTGTGGGGGTTTTTACTCTGCGGTGTGATGTGGGGTATCAGCTTTATTGTGCCGGGGCTTAGTTCA
>JAQWCP010000292.1 GCA_028705905.1 Oscillospiraceae bacterium | reverse complement strand
CTTCTCGCTGATGGAAAGAAAGTCCCCCGCTTGGAAATGGGGCTTTACATACTGCTCCACCAGAGAGATGTAATCTTCTCCAATTTTTACAAAATGCGTCTTGATGGCATATCGATCATAAGGGGCGCCATCCACCTGGATGGAGACCTGCTTTCCGCTGTTGGCGTTTAATTCCATGATATGGCTTCCTTTCTCCCGCTGTTGACACACCGCCGCGCGGTGCTTCGATTTTTTTGCCCGCGCCGGGCGGGGCACAGTTTTGGTTTGCCACCTGTGTGTTGCACACGGCGGCGCGTTTGGCCTGCTTTATTGCCCGGCGGCCACCGGGACAGCATCTTCTTCCTGCCAGCCCTTACACACATCTACCCAGCCCAGGGCGCCGGAATCGGTGTATAACTGGGCGCAGGTCAGTTGGATGGCAGAATTTGCGCTGCCGGCGGCAGGGAAGACCGTGTCAAACCGCTGGAGAGACACATCTAAATAAACCCAAACCCCCGCCTCCGGCAGGGCAAAGGGGCACACGCCGCCTACGGCGTGGCCTGTTTCCGCTTCTACTTCCACAGGGGATAGCATTTTCGCCTTTGTCCCGAATCGCGCTTTGAATTTCCCGTTGTCGATCTTAGCATCTCCGGCGGCCACCACAAGCAGGCAACCGCCGTCTTTCCCACGGAAAGAGATGGATTTGGCGATCCGCTGGGGTGCAACGCCCAGGGCTTTGGCCGCCAGGTCCACCGTGGCGCTGGAGACAGAAAACTCCAAAATCTGATCCGCCCGGCCCAAGGGATCGAAATATGCCCGTACCCGTTCGATGGACATTTTATTTTGCTCCTTCCAGCTTGGCGTTTGTCTTTTCCAAAAACGCTTCGGCGCGGACGATGAACCGCTCGTGGACACCTTCGCCGATTTTCCCCGCCTCGTCATACGCGGTGACGGCGAAGACGATCCGTTTCCGCTCCACTTCCGTTACGGTGCATTCCGCCCAGACGCGCATCCCGATGGGGGTGGCGGCCAGGTGGGTCACTTGGAGCTTTGTGCCGACGGTGCTTTCCCCCGCCGCCAGATGAGGCTCTAAAGAGGAGAAGGCCGCCTGCTCCATCAAAGCGATCATAAAAGGGGTGCCGTACACCGGCAGCGCGCCGGAACAGGCGGCGGTGGCGGTGTTTGCCTCTGTCACAATGGAATCTGCTCTGCCGTTTAAACCAATGGAGATCATAGGTGATATTCCTTTCTTTTCCTCCGCAGGGGAGTGTGATGGCCCTGGTTGGGGGCTGACCCCACCAACCAGGGGGATCGCATGGATTGATTAGCCCGCTTTTGCGGTGGTCAGCCGGGACCACTCGCTGTCGTACAGGGCCAAGATATGCTCTGGCAAGTTGGTAAAGACTTCCATATTGGCCATGGCCTCTTCGCTGGGATAAGCGATGGGGTTCTGCTTTGTCTCGTCATCCAACAGCGCGTATGCCGCCTTGGAAGGGACGCAGTAGCCGGTGACGTCAGCGTTTTTGACCATAATTTCCGGCTTGCACATGAAGTTGATGAACGCTTCGCCGTTCTCTTTATTCTCCGCGCCTTTGGGGATGCACATGGCATCTAAAAACAGATTTGTCCCTTCTTTGGGGGAGCAGAAAGCCAGATCCGGGTTCTCCTCGATCATCGTAATGGCGTCGCCGGCATAGTAAGGGCCGATGGCCGCTTCGCCGGAGATCAGCTTTTCAAAAATCTGATCCATGACATACGCCTGGACGATGCCATCTTCCTTTTGCTGGATCAAAAGGTCGGTGGCTTCCTTGATCTGGGCCTCATCTGTGGTGTTGAGGGAATAGCCCAGGTACTTTAAGGTAAGGCCCAGGGCATCTCGGGAGTTATTGAACATCAAAACCTGTCCCTTGTTTGCTTTGTCAAACAGGGCGCCCCAGCCATCCACCGGGCCTGCTACTTTTTTGGTGTTGTAGATGATGCCCACGCTGCCCCAGGCATAGGGGACGGAATATTTGTTTTCCGCGTCATAGGCCAGCGCTTCCGATTTCACGTTAAACTGGGATAAGTCTACCTGCTTGGCATTGGGAATGTTGTCAAAATTCAGCTCCTCCAGCATACCCTCCTGGATCATCCGGCTGATCATATAGTCCGACGGGATGATGACGTCATAGCTGGAACCGCCGCTTTTTAATGTGGAGTAGAGTGCTTCGTTTGTTTCAAAGGTGCTGTAGTTTACTTGAATACCCGTTTCCTCTTCAAATTCGTCAAAGATGGATTCGTCGATATACTCGCCCCAGTTGTACACGTTGACAACCTGCTTCGCCTCGCCGCCGCAGCCGGAAAGACAGAGGCACAGGGTACAGAGCATGGCAAACGACAAAAACAATGCAATTTTTTTCTTCATTCTCTTTCTCCTTCTCTCTCGCCCAGTAGGGACATGATTTCTCCTGATACAATTTCATCCGCGGACCCGAGCTCCCCCTGCCCATGCTGCTTCTTGTCCTGCCGTTCCTGCCGGATCTGCCGTACATTGATGATGACCAGCAGGATCAAAACAAAGAGGAAGAGCAAGGTGGAGATGGCATTGATCTCCGGACTGATGCGCTTGCGGGTCAGGGCGTAAATTTCCATCGCCAAGGTGGAGACGCCGGAACCGGCGGTGAAATAGCTGATGACAAAGTCATCGATGGACATGGTGAAGGCGATCAAAAGGCCATTGAGCACACCGGGCCAAATTTGCGGCAGGACCACCTTCCAAAACCCCTGCCAGGGGGTGGCGCCCAAATCCAGGGCGGCCTCTAACAGATTTTTGTCCAGCTGCCGCAGTTTGGGCATGACGGACAAAATGACATAGGGGACATTAAACGTTACGTGAGCCATGAGGAGTGTTCCAAACCCCAATCGGAACCGCAAATTCAGCGCCGTGCCAAAGATGGAATTGACCACTTCCCCCAGGCCGTACAGCGCACCGCCCAGAAAGACGAACAGCAACATCAAAGACACACCGGTGATGATATCCGCATTGATGAGCGGGATATTGTTTACAGACAAAAGCAGG
>JAQWCP010000291.1 GCA_028705905.1 Oscillospiraceae bacterium | reverse complement strand
GGGTCTCCACCGTCAACACACATGCCATATATTTTTATCAAAAGTACGGGTTCCGCTCCATTGGAGAAGAACCTGGTCATTTCGTTCCACTTGAAATCATGGAAAAATACATTGGATACTAAGGGGTCAATATGAACGATGGGTTTTTACCTGTTTCCAAAGAAGAGATGGAAGCACAAGATTGGTATTATTACGATTTCCTTCTGGTAACGGGCGATGCATATGTGGATCACCCCGCTTTTGGAACAGCCGTCATCGGCCGGGTGCTGGAAGCAGAAGGGTTCCGGGTGGCCATTTTGGCGCAGCCGGATTGGAAGAGCGCCCGAGATTTCCTTGCCATGGGCCGTCCCCGATATGGCGTCATGATCGGCGCAGGCAATTTGGACTCCATGGTGGCCCATTATACAGCCGCCAAAAAACCCAGGAGCGTCGACCCGTACAGCCCCGGCGGCAAAACGGGACTCCGGCCGGACCGGGCCACGATTGTCTACGCCAACCGGGCCCGTGAAGCGTT
The DNA here is from genome assembly GCA_028705905.1 of Oscillospiraceae bacterium. Taxonomy (GTDB): domain Bacteria; phylum Bacillota; class Clostridia; order Oscillospirales; family Oscillospiraceae; genus RGIG529. The sequence goes on along the minus strand of JAQWCP010000291.1, from coordinate 2,532 downwards.
CCCCGGCCTGCCCATCATCATCGGCGGTCTGGAGGCGTCTCTGCGCCGCTTTGCCCATTATGACTATTGGGAAGACAAGGTGCGCCGCAGCATCTTATTTGACGCCCAGGCCGACCTTTTGGTCTATGGCATGGGGGAATCTGCCAGCCGGGAAATTGCCCGCCGCCTTGCCAAAAAAGAACCTGTTGCCAAATTAACTGACATCCGGGGCACTTGCTATGCGGCGCCAGATACGTCTGGCTGTCCATTCCCCATCATCGAGTGCGGCGCATTCGACTTGGTCGCACAAAACAAGCGGGAGTATGCCGCTGCCAATCAAATGCAGTACCAGGAGCATGACCCCATCCGGGGTCGTGCCATCATGCAGCGGCACGGTATGTCCCTTTTGATTGTCAACCCGCCGGCCATGCCGCTCACCACAGACGAGTTGGACTTCGTGGCGGAACTGCCCTATCAAAGAGCGCCGCATCCGATGTACGATACCATGGGCGGCGTTGCATCCATCGAAGAAGTCCGGTTCTCCGTCATCCATAATAGAGGCTGCTTTGGCGCCTGCAACTTCTGCTCTCTGGCGTTTCACCAAGGCCGGATGGTCACCTCCCGCAGCCACGAATCCGTCATTCGCGAGGTCACTGCCTTTACCAAGCATCCTCTGTTTAAAGGATACGTCCACGATGTGGGGGGGCCAACAGCCAATTTCCGGCACCCTTCCTGCAAAAAGCAATTGAAGCAGGGGCTTTGCAAAGATAGGGCTTGTCTCTCCCCCACGCCTTGCCCCAACTTGGATGCGGATCACTCCGATTATCTCACTTTGTTGCGCCGGCTCCGTGAAATCCCCGGCGTCAAAAAGATCTTTATCCGCTCGGGCATTCGGTTCGACTATATGCTCTGCGATCAAAAAGGAGAGTTCTTCGCCGAGCTGGTGCGTCATCATGTAAGCGGGCAGCTCAAAGTGGCGCCCGAACACACCGTCAATTCGGTTCTGGATTACATGGGCAAGCCTCATCACCATGTATATGAAACCTTTGGTGCCAAATATAAGCGGCTCAATCAGCGGTACGGGAAGGAACAGTACTTGGTGCCTTATCTAATGTCGTCTCACCCCGGCTCCACGTTGCAGGACGCCGTCTCTCTGGCGGAATATTTGAACCAGTCCGGTTACCGCCCGGAACAGGTGCAGGACTTCTATCCCACACCGGGTACGCTTTCTACCTGCATGTATTACACGGGCATAGATCCCCGCACCATGGAGCCTGTTTATGTTCCCCGTTCTCCCCATGAAAAATCGCTTCAGAGGGCTCTGCTGCAATGGAGACGCCCAGAATTCCGCCGGCTGGTGCTAGAGGCGCTTCACAAAGCGGAGCGTACGGATCTCATTGGCTTTGGCAAACAATGTCTGATCCGGCCCAACAGCGGAAAACCAGAAAAGAAACCGGAGCAGGCAAAACACAAAGCGGCAAAAAGCGGCGCTCCGGCAAAGCGTGAGAAACAGACCACAAAGGGTGGAAAACAGAGCTCCTCTTCCTCCCGTCGGCGCACCCATTGAGCAATCCAGAAAGGGCATTTTGGCCACAAAGCCAAAATGCCCTTTCTCTTTTTGTGAGAAATCCCATGTGTAGAAACAAAAGACAAAGGGCATAATACTCGTGTTCCAACAATCCCACTCTGATGCAACTGGATTCATTGCTACATACCAGTTGATGGGAGTGACGATATGGGATACAATGGAAAAGTAGAAATCAGCGGCATAAATACCTCACATCTTACGGTACTCAAAAGAGAAGAAGCAAAAGAGCTTTTCTTGAAGGCAAAAGAGGGGGATGAAGACGCCCGGCAAAAATTGATTCAAGGTAATTTGAGATTGGTTCTCAGTGTCATAAAAAAATTTGAAAATCGAAATGAAAATATTGACGATTTATTTCAGGTGGGTTGTATTGGCCTCATCAAGGGCATTGACAATTTTGACGTGAGTTTGAATGTTCTCCCCAGCACTTATTTGGTGCCCATGATCATCGGAGAGATCCGGCGTTACCTGCGAGATAACAGCACCATACGAGTCAGCCGTTCTATGCGCGACACCGCTTACAAAGTCCTACAGGCCAAGGAGCGGCTCATGGGAAAAAACCAAAAGGAGCCGACCATTGACGAGCTGGCAAAGGACCTTGGGCTTCCCAGAGAAGACGTGATTGTCGCGTTGGATGCGATTTTAGACCCTGTCTCTCTCTATGAGCCAGTGTATTCCGATGGTGGAGATGCCCTTTATGTGATGGATCAGGTGCGGGACCGGAAAAACACAGATGAACATTGGCTGGAGCAAATCGCGCTGAAAGAAGCCATCTCTCATCTGGGGGAGCGGGAGCGCCATATCCTCTCCCTGCGATTTTATGAAGGCAAGACACAAATGGAAGTTTCCGCAGAGGTGGGAATTTCCCAAGCACAGGTGTCCCGTCTGGAGAAAAGTGCCCTTGCCTCTATCAAAAAGAAAATGTGAAAAAACCAGCGAAGGATATATCCTTCGCTGGTTTTGTTTGC
>JAQWCP010000290.1 GCA_028705905.1 Oscillospiraceae bacterium | reverse complement strand
AAAAAAACAGCGTATAGACGGAAGCCAGAACGGAGTGGCGTTGCAAAAACCCTTTGAGAGCCGTAAATTTTTCCAGGCAGAGAAATATGTAATAATACAGACCCCAAACGATAAACGTCCAGTTTGCGCCGTGCCATAACCCGGTGAGCAGCCAAACCGCAAATAAGTTCCACGCGGTGCGGCGCTTTGACCCGCGGCTGCCGCCCATGGGGAAATAAACATAATCCTGAAACCAGGCACCCAGAGATATATGCCACCGTCTCCAAACAGAAGACAACGATTTTGCGGTCAAAGGATAATTGAAGTTTTCCAGAAAGTGAAAGCCAAACATACGCCCCAGCCCAATGGCCATGTCAGAATATCCGGAAAAATCAAAATAAAGTTGTAATACATAAGAGATGGCACCCAACCAGGCAAACGCAAACGTCAAACCCTCGCCTGCCGCCCTGGCGATTGTGGCGTCTGCTACGACGGCCAGACTGTTGGCAATTAGGACCTTTTTCCCCAAGCCTACGATGAACCGGCATACGCCCTCTGAAAAGTCGCTCCATGTCTCTTTGCGGTGTTGAATTTCTTCTGCAATGGTCTCATACCGTACAATGGGGCCGGCGATCAGTTGCGGGAAAAAGGCAATATAAAGGCCGATATTCAGTGGGTTTTTCTGGGCCTTGCCCTTTCCCCGCAGGACATCCAACACATAAGAGATGGATTGAAATGTAAAAAATGAAATGCCGATTGGCAATTGAATGCCTGGAAGCAAAAATTGTGTTCCAAACAGAGCATTGATGTTTACAATGGTAAAATCCAAATATTTAAATACAAAAATAATACCCAAATTGACAACTAACGCCCCCAAAACCACAAAAACGCGTTGCTTGCCATGATTTTCATAAGAGCGCCCAGCCAAAAGCCCCAGCCCATAGTTCAGCATGATAGAGACAATCATAACCAGAACGAACCAAGGTTCCCCCCACGCATAAAAAAAGAGCGACGCCAAAAACAGAAAAACGTTTTGCCCCAACCTCCACCGCCGCAATGGAACATAATATCCAAACAGAACCAGCGGAAAAAAGAAAAAGAGAAATACCGAACTGGAAAACAGCATATTGTTTGCTCCTTTGTTCCACACCCATATCACACTGTGTGCATACTGTTTCGATTGTAGCACGCCCCTTTTCGATTATCAACCTTAATCCGGGGTGAAACACCCATTTTCTCTGCCCGTCCGGTTGTTTTGGGTTATGTCTTATGATACACTGAAAACATGGAAACGAGATGGAGGAAACAACATGACAGACCCCTCTTCCAGCTTGCTGGCGCAGCTGATGGAATACCAGAAACATTCCGTTGTCCCCATGCACATGCCAGGTCATAAGAGAAATACGCAATCTGCACCCTATCTTGCTGCCTTGGGTGCACCCTATGATATTACAGAAATAGAGGGCTTCGACAACCTGCACCATCCAGGCGGCATCTTGAAGCACGGGATGGAGCGGGCCGCCCGGCTCTGGGGCTGTGACCATTCTTTCTTTTTGGTCGGTGGCAGCACTTGTGGTATTTTGGCGGGCATTCGAGCCGCCACACAATATGGCGATTCGATTTTACTGGGTCGCAATTGCCACCAGTCTGTCTATCACGCCATCGAGATTTGCGGGCTGCGCCCCCATTTTCTGTTGCCACCCATGGATGACACCTTCGGCATCTTTGGCTCTCTTTCCCCAGAGCAGGTGGCCCAGGCATTAGAGCAGCATCCTGATGTTTCTCTCATTGTTCTCACCAGCCCCACATATGACGGTGTTTTGACCGATGTAACATCCATCTGCGATTTGGCCCACGCCCGGGGGATTCCCGTGTTGGTTGATGCCGCACACGGTGCCCATTTGGGGTTTTCGCCCGGTTTCCCAAGCAGCGCCGTACAAGATGGCGCGGATCTTGTCATCCAAAGCCTCCATAAAACGCTCCCAAGCCTGACCCAGACAGCCATTGCCCATGTAAACGGCACGCGCATACCTTGCAGCGCGTTTTCACAGGAATTGCGCATGTTTGAAACCAGCAGCCCCTCTTACCTTCTGCTTTCTTCCATCGATGGATGTATACGGCTTTTGGAGGAATCCTCCTCTTTGTTTGAAAACTGGGAATCGTTGCTGGCCAATTTCAATCAACAGATGTATCAACTGCGCCACCTTCAGATCTTCGGCTATGGCACCGATCAAGAAAAGAGCCATCCGGCCGTATTCCGGTTTGACCCCAGTAAAATTTTGATCTTGACAGACGGGACCCCGTATACTGGTCCTCTTTTGATGGATCGTTTGCGGCGCGACTGCGGCATTGAGCTGGAGATGGCTTCTGCCCATTATGCCCTTGCAATGACGGGCCTTTTGACGACGAAAGACCACATGGACTGTCTGGCCGCAGCCCTCTGGGGGTTAGACCAAAATGGTCAGACAACCATCAGTCATCCCGCCCCTCGTCGAAACGCCACTCTGCCCCGGCAGATTGCCATTCCAGGGGCGGTTCGCCCATTGCCGCACCATTCGGTCAGGGCAGATGAGGCCGTGGGCCATATGATCGGAGAATATGTCTGGGTTTATCCACCCGGGGTTCCTCTTCTCATCCCCGGGGAGCAGTTGGACGCAGCAATGCTGGAACATCTGGCATCTTTGCAAACGCAAGGCGTTGCCATCCAAAGCACGTCCGGCAACGCACCGGGCCATTTTGAAATAATAGACAATTCCAACGGTTTCCATCATGGAGGGAAAATGAAATGACGGACTTACGAAGCAGATTACAGCAGTTGAAATTCGACCACGCCTTTCTGCAAAGGGTGGATTGCTCCCCAGAAGAAAGTGAAAGATATCTTCAAATGATGCAGGATGGCATCACTTTGCCGGAACATGTGTTTCAGAAGAAAGATGAGAAAGGAAGGCCCACAGCGTCATTCTATCAAATTTGTGAAGCAGATTTGACACAGCAGGAACAGATGGAATATCTTGCCCTGCTCAAAAGTGCCCGCCTTCGCACCATTAAAAATGGTATAATCTACATCGCCATTCTAAT
>JAQWCP010000289.1 GCA_028705905.1 Oscillospiraceae bacterium | reverse complement strand
CGATAGGAAAATGAGGATGCAGAGACTGTCGGGAACCATGCGTTTTCGAATATCCCATACCGCAGCCGCCACAAGCAGACAAGAAAAAAGCACCGCCTGAGCGATGCTGTTAGCCTGCATAGTTGAACATATCTTTGATGCGCTGGGTCAGGGTCGGCAGCACCGTTTCGTTCAGCAAGGCATAGAGACCGGCGAGGAGCAGTGCGCCCAGCACAACCGCAATCAAAATCTTGACGGCGGTGTCGATGTAGCCCTCGCCGCGATTATCCGCCAAGACCTCCTTGGCCTGCGCCGCCTTGCACATCACCTTGATGCTCATGCTGTTGACCTTGTTCTTCATACTGTTCATAAACTTCTTCATAGTGTTATCTCCTTTTTCTAAATAAAAATAGTTGTGTGGATGAACTTGCTTTTTTGGTATGGAAACTGCAATTACATCCCCACCATCTGCTGGCCCTGTTCGGGCTGGGGCGGCTTTTGCGCCTGGGCTTTGGTCTGACTCTGCACTATGGTTTGCTCATAGGCGGAAAGAACAGCCTTGTCAAAGGCGGCTTTCGCTTCCCTTGTACAGGGGAAGCAGATGTCCTTGTATTCGCCGTTTCTGCCTTTGTACTGTGGAAGCGAGACAAAGGTGCCTTTCGTGCCCTCCAAAACACGGACATTGGTGACGGCAATAAATCCGTTGATGTTGACTGAGGCGTTGGCTTTGAGCGCACCATCCGTTTTCACGGGGTAAATGCGCACATCGAATTGCATGGGGCTTTGCGACTCCTGCTTTGGAGCGGGTTGTGCTGCTTTCGGCATGATCGGTTCCTCCTGTTAGAATGATTGGGTCATGGTCTGAGTCATTTCCTCCGCTTGGCTCTGCGGCTCAAATTCAATTTGCTTAAATCCAAAGTGATCGCAGTAGTGATATTCGCTGCCGGTGCTGTCATAAAGCTCCACCACATCGGAAATGGATAGCGAGTGGCCATTGTAGCCGGGTGGATGATTGATGTTGCACCGCTCAAAGATGACTTCCAAATCGTTGGTGCCGAGCTGCCCGTCATAGGCAATGCGGTAATCGGCAGAATCCGGCGCACCGAACTGCTTTTTTGTTTCGTCCAGGCTGATAAATTTTTTGTAGACATTGGTGTCCGGCTTAAGCTGCCAAATACGCACATTTTTAAGCGGTCGAGCATTTTCAGCAGATGCCCCAAGTTGCTCCCCGGCAGCAAGGCGCTCCAGCACACCGTCCGTCCAGTGCGGCATGAGAGAGCGGCTTTTCAGCCAAGCGGTCAGCTCGTCATTTTGAAAGCAACTGTCCACCACGGCAGTGTCCTTTTCGGTGTAGCCGGCAGGGTTGCCGTAATAGGAAATAAGCCCATTTTTCAAGGTGATTCCTTGCATTTTTTCCTCCTTTACTGCATGGTCATCCCTCCCATTGCAGGCTGGGATGCCTCGGTTTGCGCCTGCATTTCATGGCTTTGGGCATCTCTGCGATACTGGTTCACAAATCCATCCAGCACAGCAGGGTGGCTGTCTACGGCAAAGTCCAGATTGCGATTGCTGTAGCTGCTCTGATCCGGTGCAATGCTGACCGTCTTAGCCCAAGCGTGATTGTCACGAGAAAACCTGCCGTCATATTCCTTGCATTGTAGGCTGTTGGCAAGGACATAGGCGGTGCGGTGGTAGCCGAACTGCGAGACAACTTCTGCGGCGCAGTCCTGTTGCAGATGCATCCCATCAAAACCATTGCGGATGGCTTCCTCAATGGATTTCTTGCAGGAGATATTTTCCTTGTGGCTTTCTTTCCAGCGGTCAAGCTCGTCGAGCCGTTTCGCTTCGGCAAAGGAGTAGGGATAGACCGGCAGAAAATTCTTATTTTCCATACACGATTTCCTCCAGCATGATCAGTTCCTCCAGCTCCGCAAGGCAAACGCCGGATTTTGCGAGGATTGCCACAATGGCAGGCGGCACATCAGTGATGTCCTGCTGAATGTCCGCTTCAACAACGGTGACTACACCGCTGTCCTCATCGGCGTAAACATCCAGCTTGGCATCGGTGGGGATACCGGCTTCCTCCAAGATATATTTGGGAACACGAACTGCGCCGCTGCCATCAATGAGCCCCTGACACAGCTCGCAGTGCATAACGCCCTCGGCAGGGGTTTCCTTGCAGCCGTTCAGCGAAGCACACGCCTCACTGCACGGCTGCCCCTCGCAATCTTCGGCAGTGTGCGTTTCTCCGCAGTGGTCGCAAAAGCCGCAAGCCTGTGCCAGCACTACGGTGAGGTCGGACGCCAAATTGCCCAGCGTGTCGATGACCGAGGCCAGCTCCAACGCCGTCATCTCCGATTTGAAGACAACGCAGACATCGTCCTCGCTTGTGATATCCAAGCAATCAGCATCTTCCAAATTTGTGCCCTCCACCATAGCTGCGAAGCAATCCAGCTTTGCCAAATCCTTGTTTTTTTCTTTCTTCATCATGAAATACCTCCAAAAAATTTATAGGTTAATCGTCCGAATCCCGCATTCCCAAATCGAACAAATTCATCTGCGCCGGGGCATTGCGGCCGCGCTCCTGCATATCGTAATTGGCAATGAGAATTTCGGGGAACTGCGCGCCATTGTCGTACCGCTGCTTGATGTTGTTAATGCGGGTGTAGGCATCAATTTGAATGCCCGGTGCATCGTAAAGGTTGCGAATAAATTCGCAGTCGTTATAGGACAGCAGGAATTTGCCCTCCGCCTTCATCAGCGCATCCCGCAGGCGAATGTGATCTTTTTCGGTGAAACCGTCCTCACCGACATTTTTGTAATAGCTTTCGGTTTCAAAGTACGGCGGGTCACAGTAAAAAAAGCTCACCGGGCGGTCGTACTGCCCAATGAGCCTTTCAAAATCCTTATTCTCAATGACCACCTTGGCGAGTCTGCGGTGGGCCTGCTCTAAAATGGCAAAGTTGCTGCGAATGTCATGGGGCTGGCTGCCGAAGCTGGTAAGCCCCGAAGCGTAGCTGTAACGGATGAGCTGATAAAACCACGCCGCCTTTTGCACGTCTGATGCGGGGCTATCTCTGGC
>JAQWCP010000288.1 GCA_028705905.1 Oscillospiraceae bacterium | reverse complement strand
TGCCCCACTGTCTGCATGGAAAGTGCTTTCAGATCCGTCAAATCTACCATCCGTGTTTCAATCTGAAATTGATCTGCCACTTCTTTTCCGTCCTCTAAGTCCATCCCGAAATTCCGCTTCGATTGGCACGGCAATAGAACGCCAACCGTATTATCACATGCTTTTTTACATAAAATTCCAACCAATGCACTGTCTTTCCCACCGCTGTTCCCAAATACAATTCCGCTTGTCCCCGTTTGCTCTAACATTGAACGGATAAATACAACTCTTTTTTCCAGCTCTTCTTTGTAATTCCTCATGATATGAGTCCCCTTCCGTGCCGATCATTTTTGATCTTTATGATTTAAAGATGCTTTTATAAACTCAAGAAAAAGCGGATGAGCGCGATTTGGTCTGCTTTTGAACTCTGGATGGAACTGTACGCCAACGAAAAACTCGTTTTCTGGAATTTCGATGGTCTCCACAATGCGCTGGTCAGGAGAAGTACCACTGATACAAAGGCCTGCCTCTTCCATCATAGCCCGATATTCATTGTTAAATTCATACCGATGACGGTGCCGTTCGCCGATAAGCTCACGTCCATACGCTCGTGCCATTACGGTGTTTGGTTTGATGGCACAAGGATAATTCCCCAAACGCATGGTACCGCCTTTGGCCATTTGGCTATTTTGATCTGGCATAAAATCAATGACTTTATGCCGGCTGTTTTCATCAAATTCCCCAGAGTTTGCGTCTGTAATCTGACAAACGTGTCGTGCAAATTCGATAGCTGCAATTTGCATGCCCAAACAGATCCCAAAATACGGAATTTTTCTCTCTCTTGCGTATTGCGCCGCCAAAATTTTCCCTTCAATCCCGCGGTCACCAAATCCACCGGGAATCAAAATCCCGTCACATTCACTCAGCAATTGCTCTGCGGTGACGGAAGTAACCTGTTCTGAGTCAATCCATTTGATGTCTATTTTTGCACCTGTTTCATATCCTGCGTGACACAACGCTTCTGACACAGACAAATAGGCATCGTGCAGCTTAACATATTTTCCAACCAATCCAATGGTTACCGTTTTTGTCCTGCTATTGATACGATCAATCAATTGGTTCCATTCCGTGAGGTCGGCAGGCGGCGCTGTAATATTCAATTCCCTACAAACAACATCGGAAAAGTGCTTTTGCTCTAACATAAGGGGGGCCTCATATAACACCGGAAGAGTCAGATCTTCCACAACGCAATCGGGTTTGACGTTGCAAAATAGTGCAATTTTGCGGGAAATGGATTCATCCACTGGTTCGTCACAACGCATGACGATGATATCTGGTGAAATCCCCATAGATTGTAGCTCTTTGACAGAATGCTGTGTCGGTTTCGATTTATGTTCTCCCGAGCTTTTTAAATATGGAACCAGTGTGACGTGGATGAACAGGCAGTTCTTTGGTCCCGCCTCTATGGAAACTTGACGGATGGCCTCAAGGAATGGTTGGCTTTCGATGTCACCTGCCGTTCCCCCAATTTCTGTGATGACCACATCGGCATTTACTTTGTTGCCTACACTATAAATGAAATTTTTGATTTCATTGGTAATGTGCGGAATCACCTGAACAGTGTCACCCAGATATTCTCCGTTTCGTTCCTTGTTCAGTACATTCCAATATACCTTCCCCGTTGTCAGGTTCGAATATTTATTTAAATTTTCATCAATAAACCGTTCATAATGTCCCAAATCCAGATCCGTTTCCGCGCCATCCTCTGTCACAAACACTTCCCCGTGTTGGTATGGACTCATGGTTCCGGAATCTACATTGATGTATGGATCAATTTTTTGAGCGGCAACTTTAAGCCCCCGTGATTTTAGCAGTCTTCCCAAAGAGGCAGCCATAATTCCCTTACCTAGCCCGGACACCACACCGCCAGTTACAAAAATATACTTGGTCATATCTTTTCTTCCTTCCCATAAACCTCATTCATCAAATTTCCACTACGCCTTCAAACACGGTTTCCGCATCTCCCGCCATCAGTACTGTTTCCTCCGTATAATGAATCATCAAATCACCGCCAGGCAACTTGACACGGATAGGCTTGCCCTTCACACAATAACCGTTGAGAACCGCAGCTACAGCGGCGGCACAGGCGCCTGTTCCACAAGCCAGGGTTTCTCCGCTGCCTCGTTCCCATACCCGTAATTTAATGGTATTTTCCTGTACAAACTCTGCAAATTCTGCATTTACCCGCTGCGGGAACAGTGGGTCATTTTCAAACAAAGGACCGATGGTCTGCAAATCCAAATGATCAACATCATTGCAAAATACAACACAATGTGGGTTCCCCATTGAGACACACGTAAGTTGATAGGGCACTCCCCCAATCGTAACTGGTCGATTGACCACAACATCACCAGGCAGGTTGACTGGAATTTTTTTTGAAAGCAGTTCGGCCTTTCCCATATCCACTTCCACTTGGTAGACTTTTTGATGTTTTGTGATCAATTTGAGATTGCGAATTCCGCTCATGGTTTCAATGACCATTTCTTTTTTGGGCACAATCTGATTGTCATATAAGTATTTCCCAATGCACCGAATGGCATTTCCACACATCTCTCCCTCACTGCCATCTAAATTAAACATCCGCATCTTGGCATCCGCCTGATCGGACGGGCAAATCAGCACCACACCGGTTCCGCCCACGCCAACGTGACGGTCCAATAAGAAGACAGACAACGATTCGGGCGAGTTGACTTCCTGTTCAAAGCAGTTGATATATATATAGTCGTTGGCGCAACCCTGCATTTTGGTAAAAGGAAGTTTATATTTTTCGGCTCTCATGCGGTTGATATCTACAAGTTCCGTATTGATTTCCGTATATCGACTAATCAAACTATCTGCGATCGCATTGGCCGTATCCAGGGATGTGAGGCACGGAATATCCAAAAGGCAGGCTTTTCTTCTGATTTTTACACTGTCACGCGCCGGGTTTCTCCCTTTCGCGGAGGTGGAAATGACATATTGAATTTCCCCACTTTCCAAAAGCGTAATGGCATTGACATCGCTTTCGTGAATTTTGTTGACCAATTTCACTTCC
>JAQWCP010000287.1 GCA_028705905.1 Oscillospiraceae bacterium | reverse complement strand
GTGCGAAATTGCAGACTTTGTCATATTCAAGGTGACCGCCAAATCACATACACACATTTCACGCTGATCCAGCGCCCACACCAGTTTCGCGCGCGTTGGATCGCCTAACACCTTAAAGATCGCCGAGATAGCAAGGAGATCCTTGTTTGGCAGCATAGAAGCCTTTGCCTTGGCAACAACATCCTCGTGAACCACGTTGCAGTCACAGATGATGGCCTTTTCCATGTACAGCACCTCCGCTTTTTATGATTGTAACCAGTATAGTTGATTATCACCGCAACTGTCAACCAAGTTCCTGTAAATGTGCTTTTGGCAGAGCACTGTCCTTTCTACGGGTACCATTTTATAGTTCTTTCTCTGTAATAAATCTCTTAGAGTGAGTCCTTCTGGTGGGTTCACTATGAACCGCAGCTCGGTTCACGCAAAACGCATAGCATCCCCTTGGCGGGAAGCTATGCGTTTTTGTGTTTCATCGGCAATTTATTTTTTTAAAACAAGCCGATTGCTGGTGTTGCTGCCGTTTTCACGATAGCGCGGTTCTTTTGTAATCAGCTCTGCCTGCACCAAATCATGCAGCGCGCGCTTGACGGTGGAGCGGGAGAGATTCATGTCGGCGGCAATGGTGTTCACTGCTGGCCAGCAGTCTGCGCCCTTGCCGGTACGGTCTTTCAGGTACATATAAACAGCTCTCGCCCGGTGCGGAAGCTCATCGGGCGAGGCTTTGTAGAGATGATTAAAATAGCTCATCTGTTTTACCCCCATTACTGTGTTCTAACATGGCTTTTGCGCTTTTGTTTTTCCTGTGTCTGCTCTGCCACAGGGGTGTGCAGAGCGCCTGTGCCGGTGGACGGCTCCAGCAGCTCGCCGGTATCCGCATCCACTACCATGCAGGCGGTGTGCTTGCGGATGATATTTTCCTCCAATATCTGCTTGTCGGCGTAGGAGACCTTGCGGTTCGCTTTTTCGGCCACTTCATAGGTTTTATCAAAGGTGATGCCCCAATCAAGGAATAATCGCAGCTTGGTTTTCATGGGGTGGGTGCCGGTTTTCATCACCACAAAGTTGCCCTTGGGGATTGACTTTAACTCATCGGCGGTCATGAGGGGGCGCTCCATCATCTGCAGGGACTGGCTGGGGTCGTTCTTGCCGCGGCTGATGCTGCCGCTCATCACTGTGCGACTGCCCATTGCTTTGGATAGCACATCGGCGGTCTGGCTGTTGGGCGCAAAGCCGCCGAAGATGGTGTCCTGGCAGTTGTCAACGATAATTTCCGATCCCTCTTTGCCATAATTTCTTTGAAGCTGCCCGAAGCTCTGGATAATTGGCACCATCGTCAAACGGCGGGAGCGGCTGGCAGAGAAAATCAGCTCCAGCGACTGGATGGCAGGCAGCGTGCCTAGCTCGTCACAGTAGAACACCACGCGGTTTTTCAGCTTGCCGCCGTTTTCATCGGCAACGGCAAGGATTTCTCGGTAGAGCTGCTGGATCATCAAGCTGACCATGAAGTATTTCGTCAAATCTTCTTCGGGCAGCACGATAAACAGTGCCGATTTTTCCTTGCAAAACTTCTCCGCATCGATGGCGGTATCAAAGCACAAAATCTGCTCCATTTCGCTGTCAAGGAACGAGTTGAGTCGAGACAGAATGGTGGACAGCACGGACATCATGGCCTGCTCCGCACTGTTGAGGGCAGCACCGGCAAACCAGCGTGTCTTGTAGTCTGCGGGAAGCTGATCCATGAGAAGCTGAAACTGGCTCTTTCCCTTGACCTTGCTGGGGGCAATTAGATCCTGCACCAGCTTGAACACGCTGACAATGTGCCGGCAGTCCACCTTTTTGCCATCCACCTCGGTTGGCGGCAGGTATTCGGCAATCAGCAGAATGACGGCCGTGAGCAAGCCCTCGGCGGCATCGTAGAAGAATTGGTTTTGACCGAAGTTTTCGTCCCCGGCGTTGACGATGGTCTTTGCAATGATTTTTGCATACTTTTCTGCCTTAGCCTTCGCCACAAGATTGGTTTCATCGGCACGGTACTTGTCCATATAGGCATTGACCAGATGGAGCATATTGTTGCCATCCGAGCGGGTGGGATTGCGCAGATCGATAACCGCCACATGGTAGCCGTAGTGGTCACGGGCAATGGCTCCGTAGTTGCGGTAGAGGTCACCTTTTGTATCGGTGGTCAAAAAGCTCATGCCGCTGGCACAGGCGTATTCGAGATTAGGATACAAAAAGAACGCGGTTTTACCCACGCCTGAAGCACCAATCATGAGGCAGTGGACATCGTCGGTATCTACCAAAGCGGTGACAGCATTTTTCTTGCCCTCCGAGCCAAGGATGATGCCTTGCTGGGTGGGTGTGGGCATTGTCATGCCCTTGCGCCATTGTTCGGGGCAAAATGGAATGTGCTGGTAGGTGCTTTTGATTTCCTGCTTGGTGGCAAAGCGGGCAGTGCCGTGCTGGCCGTCACCCACCGTGCGAGACTTGATGCCATTTAGGGTGTAGTAATGAGCCAGCAGGGATAAGCCACCGATTACAGTAAACATGATGGTGCCTGCAGTGATGAGCATAAATATTGGTTCGGACATAAGTCGTTTTCCTTCCTTTTGTATTTGTAAGGGGCGATAAACAAAAATTGCCCGCGTGGCAGACGGTTAGATAGACAACTTTAATAGCAAAAACAAACGTTTTAGGAACTTTGAAAAAAGTCTATAGTTTCTGATGATTTCGGTTATAGAGCCGCCATGAACTTATTGTTTATGGAGTGGACTCAACAATATTTTTTAGATAAAGGCGGAACAAGAATGTATAATACTCTTTTTACAATAGGACCCTTTTCCATACGGGGGTATGGTCTTATGATTGCCATTGGAATATTGGCAGCTTATTACGTAGCCGAAAAAAGAGCAGCTAACTTTGGGCTACAAAGCAATAAAATATTAAGTCTTGTTATGTGGTGCTTATTGGGTGGCATGGCAGGTGCCAAGCTTCTGTATCTGGTTGTCTCATTTGAAGATATTAAAAACAGCACTGATGTTTTAAGAACAATATCAAATGGTTTTGTTGTGTATGGC
>JAQWCP010000286.1 GCA_028705905.1 Oscillospiraceae bacterium | reverse complement strand
GCAGGTGGAGGAAATTGCCGGTCACGGCGTGATTGCCACCGTGGACGGAAAGCAGGTCGCGGCGGGCAACAATAAAATGGTGCGCAGATTTAACCTGCCCGAAGTCGACACCGGCGATGCGGTGGGCACCATTGTGCATGTCATCGTGGATGGCGGGTACTGCGGCTATATCGTGATCGCCGATGAGGTGAAGGCGGATGCCGCCGCAGCCATTCATGCGCTCAAGCAGGCGAAGGTCAGGCAGACCGTCATGCTCACCGGAGACGCAAAGGCCATCGGAGAAAAAGTTGCCGGTCAGCTCGGGCTGGACAAGGTGTATACGGAGCTTTTGCCTGCCAACAAGGTGGAAAAGGTGGAGGAGCTGTTTACTCAAAAATCGGCAAAGGGCAAGCTCGTCTTTGTGGGCGACGGCATCAACGACGCCCCGGTGCTGGCCCGCGCGGATTTGGGAATCGCCATGGGCGGTCTTGGCTCCGATGCCGCCATCGAGGCGGCGGACATTGTCATCATGACGGACGAACCCTCCAAAATCTCCACCGCCATGCAGATTTCGCAAAAAACGCTGGGCATCGTACACCAGAATATCGTCTTCGCGTTGGCTGTTAAGCTGCTGGTTCTCGTGCTGGGCGCGGCAGGGATCGCCACCATGTGGGCCGCCGTATTTGCGGATGTGGGCGTATCCGTCCTTGCGATTCTCAACGCGATTCGGATACTCAATGTGAAGCAATACCGATAATGGAACGGCAGGGCGGGAGAGCAATCTCTCCCGCCCTGCTTTGATGCAAGGAGGCGCCGCATGAATCAGGAACAGACCATTTTACTGGTTGACGATGAAGTAAAGATTACAAAGGTATTGGAAGCCTATCTGGAAAAGAGCGGGTATCATACGCTGTCCGCACATGACGGTATTTGCGCGTGGGAGCTGTTCCAGCAGCATGAAATTTCGTTGGTGGTCTTGGATTTGATGCTTCCCGATATTTCGGGCGAGGAGCTCTGCCGCCGCATCCGCACACAGTCGAGGGTGCCGATTATCATGCTGACGGCAAAGTCCGAGGAGCTGGATTTGCTGGAGGGTCTGCGAATCGGCGCGGATGATTATCTCATCAAGCCGTTCAGCCCGCGCACCGTGGTAGCGAAGATTGAAGCTGTTTTGCGCCGCACAACAAGCGATGAATTAGTCGGCGTGCCGGTGTCGGTCAATCACGGATACTTAGTGATGGACGTTCAAAATAATTCCGTGAAGAAGCAAGGCGAGCCGCTGAGCCTGACACCCACGGAATGGAAGCTGCTCCGCACTTTTTTCAAAGCGCCGCATCGCATCTTTTCAAGGGACCAGCTCATTACCTACGCATTGGGAGACAACTTTGATGGGTATGACCGAAGTATCGACACCTATATTAAAAGTCTCCGTAGCAAAATCGAGCCGGACAGGAAAAACCCGCAATACATTATTACCGTCCACGGAATGGGCTATAAATTTGTTCCGGGCGATGAATTAAACCCCAAAGGAGAGCCGGAGACATGAAATCGCTCAGACGCAAACTGGTGCTGTCGGTCTCTGCGCTGCTGCTTTTATCCATCGGCGCGCTGAGCTTGATTTTCAACTATTCCATTGACGGGCTTTTTGAAGAATACGCCTATTATCAGCAGGAGCAGCAGGTGAAACAAATTGTTGAGCAGATCAACGCACAGTACCTGCCAAGCATCGCAAGCTACAATATGGCGGGGCTTGAAGTCATCGGAAACGCCGCGCTCCAAAGCGGTATTATGGTGCATGTGCAAACGATCAATAAGGAACTGGATTGGGATATCTCTACCCACAAATCGCAGGAATGTCAGCTGATGCTGCAGCACACCGAGGAAAATATGCACAGCCGGTACCCTAATTTTCAGGGAGGACTGGAACAGAAAGAGTACGATTTGTTTTACCAAGGAGTACAGGTTGGATATCTGACACTTGGCTTCTATGGTCCCTATTCGTTCAATGAGAGTGAATTGCGGCTTCTAAACTCCTTAAACGGCTTGATCATCGGATTGGGAATCGTATTTTTACTGGCCGCGATCGGGCTTGGCAGTTATATCGCCACACGCCTTACCAAACCCATCCGCACAGTGGTAAAGGTCACGCAAAAGATTGCCGAGGGTGATTATGGGACGCAGATTACAGAGCAATTTCACACTTCTGAAGTCGTGACGCTGATTCAAGCGGTCAATGAGATGTCGGTGGCGCTGCGGCGCAAGGATCAGCAAAAGCGGCAGTTGACCGCGGATGTGGCCCATGAGCTTAGGACTCCTTTAAGCAACCTGCAAAGCCACATGGAGGCTATCATTGATGAAGTATGGGAGCCGACCCCGGAGCTGTTTCAAAGCTGCCACGATGAAATTTTACGTCTGACCAATATTGTGAATCAATTGCAGGAGCTCAACCAGTTGGAAGATGGTAAAATAGAGCTCAACAAAAGCACGTTTACAGTGGGAGAATTACTGGATGGTCTTGTCCGGGATTTTTCAATGACGGCGAAAGAGAAAGGAATCGTTTTGATGTCCGATGCCCCGGAGCCATCGGCCAACCTATCTGCCGATCTCTGCCGTTTGAAACAGTGTATGATCAATCTAATCGCCAACGCGATCCACGCCTCCGCTGACGGAGGCGTGATTACGCTGGCGCATCGTTCACAGAAGGACGCCGATTATCTTGCGGTAGCCGATCATGGAAAAGGGATTCCCTCAGAAGAACTGCCACAGATATTTGAGCGGTTTTATCGGGTGGATAAATCACGAAATCAAAAAACCGGCGGAATGGGAATCGGACTATCCATCACCAAAGCAATTGTTGAGGCACATCAAGGCAAAATTGAGGTGACAAGTGCCCTCGGCGCGGGCACCACCTTTACCATCATCCTGCCAAAGCAGTGAAGCATCCAAAAAGAGACGGCGGATCAACAGGTTTGATCTGCCGTCTCTTGCTTCGCTTAGGATGGATCGCAAGTTTCCTCCTGCTCATGGCGGTCGTCATGCACCGCTGTTCCGCCCTCCTCGGCGTGCTCCTGTTTGCAGGTTTCAATTTCTCCTTTGAGCTGC
>JAQWCP010000285.1 GCA_028705905.1 Oscillospiraceae bacterium | reverse complement strand
ATTTTTTCAAAATAAGACGGTTGCTGGTGTGGCTGCCGTTTTCCCTGTAGCGAGGCTGCTTTTCAATCAGCCCTACTTGCACCAAATCATGGAGGGCGCGCTTAACGGTACTACGAGAGAGGCTCAGATCGGCGGCAATGGTGTTGACCGCTGGCCAGCAGTCGGATTTTGCGCCGGTGCGGTCTTTGAGGTACATATAAACGGCTCTCGCCCGGTGAGGAAGCTCATCGGGCGAGGCTTTGTAGAGATGATTAAAATAACTCATTTTTTGCTCCTAACTTTAAGTTCTGACATGGCTTTTTCGCTTTTGGGGTTCTTGTGCCTGCTCTGCTACAGGGGTGTGCAGTGTACCAGTGCCGATTGGCGACTCCAGCAGCTCGCCTGTATCCTCATCCACCATCACACAGGCGGTGTGCTTGCGGACGATATTTTCCTCCAGCATCTGCTTGTCGGCATAGCTGACCTTGCGGTGTGCTCGCTCCGGCACGGTATAGGTGCCGTCAAACACAATGCCCCAATCCAAAAACAGCCGCAGCTTGGTTTTCATGGGATGTGTACCGGTTTTCATCACCACAAAGTTGCCCTTGGGGATGGATTTCAGTTCATCAGCGGTCATGAGCGGGCGCTCCATCATCTGTAAAGATTGGCTTGGATCGTTTTTTCCGCGGCTGATGCTACCACTCATGACGGTGCGGCTGCCCATCGCTTTGGACAGAACTTCAGCGGTCTGGCTATTAGGGGCAAAGCCACCGAAGATGGTGTCCTGGCAGTTATCCACGATGATTTCACTGCCTTCTTTGCCGTAGTTCTTTTCAAGCTGCCCAAAGCTCTGGATAATCGGTACCATCATCAAGCGGCGGGAGCGGCTGGCAGAGAAAATCAGCTCCAACGACTGGATGGCTGGCAGCGTGCCAAGCTCGTCACAGTAGAACACCACGCGGTTTTTTAGCTTGCCGCCATTTTCGTCCGCCACGGCGAGGATTTCACGGTAGAGTTGCTGAATCATAAGGGACACCATAAAATATTTGGTCAAATCTTCTTCTGGCAGGACGATGAACAGTGCAGATTTCTCTTTGCAAAACTTTTCCGCATCAATGGCGGTGTCGAAGCACAAAATCTGCTCCATCTCCGAGTCAAGGAACGAGTTGAGCCGGGACAGGATGGTGGATAGCACCGACATCATGGCTTGCTCTGCCGAATTGAGTGCTGCACCTGCAAACCAGCGTGCCTTGTGATCCGTGGGGAGCTTGTCCATGAGAAGCTGAAACTGGCTTTTGCCTTTGACCTTGCTGGGGGCAATCAAATCCTGCACCAGCTTGAACACGGACACGATGTGGCGGCAGTCAGTGATTGTTCCATCTGCGTTCTTGGTGGGCGGCAGATACTCTGCAATCAATAGGATGACCGCCGTAAGCAGACCCTCGGCAGCATCATAAAAGAATTGGTTTTGTCCGAAGTTTTCATCGCCCGCATTGATGATGGTCTTGGCAATAATCTTTGCGTATTTCTCTGCTTTTGCCTTTGCCACGAGATTGGTTTCATCGGTGCGGTAGACATCCATGTACTTGTTGACGAGGTGCAGCATATTGTTGCCATCCGAGCGGGTGGGGTTACGTAAATCTATGACTGCCACATGGTAGCCGTAGTGGTCACGGGCGATTGCTCCATAGTTGCGGTAGAGGTCACCTTTGGTGTCGGTGGTGAGAAAACTCATGCCGCTGGCGCAGGCATATTCGAGGTTGGGGTACAAAAAGAAAGCGGTTTTGCCTACGCCAGATGCCCCGATCATTAGACAGTGAACATCATCGGTATCCACCAGAGCTGTGATCTCATTTTTCTTGCCTGTACTGCCAAGGATCAGCCCCTGCCAATCTGTGGGTGGCAGTGCCAGCCCTTGCCGCCACTGCGTGGGAGTGAATGGAATGTGTTGATAGGTGTTTTTGACTTCCTGCTTGGTGGCAAAACGAGCCGTGCCGTGCTGGCCGTCACCCACGGTGCGGGATTTGATGCCGTTTAAAGTGTAGTAATGTGCCAGCAGCGATAAACCGCCAATGACAGCAAACATGATTGTGCCTACGGCAATGAGAATGACCACAGGTTCTTGCATGAAGGTACTCCTTTCCAATTTTCATATTATGCGGTATAATAAAATTAACCGTCTATAACGCAGACGGTTGTGAAAAATTAAACCACAGCCAAAAGATTTGGTCTTGATGAAGTGATAAAATATATAACTGAGAGAGGGATGATGATAATGTCAAAGAAAACAAGAAATTTCAAATCTTTGGATGCCCTCGAACCAATCATAAAAGTTATAAATGAGGCTGGCGAGGCGATAAATGATCAAAATCGAACTATTTCTAAAAGTGCTATTCCTGAAGTACTGCTTGGAGCAGCTGGCGGAATAGCCGGTGGCGCAATTTCATTTACAGCATTATGGGCTTTAGGGACAACTGCTGCAACCACTTTCACATTAAGTGGGGCAGGAATATTAGGAGGTTTAGCAGCCGCTGGCGGGATTGTTGGCGGTGGAGCTGCTGTCGGAGTTCTTGTTTTAGCTGCACCTGTGGCTGTATTAGCTGGCACTGGTGTTGGAGTGGCTTCTGCACTTAAATCAAAACAGCTCAAACAAGAGAAGGATCGTCTTTATAAAGAGGCATTAAAACGACACGATGCCATAATTAATGAGCTTAAGAAAAAAGACGAACTGGCTGCCGAGCGAATAGAATATTTATCATCTCTCAATATTCTCCTCCAGACAGCTATTAGGGATCTAAGGGCTGATTTAGAGGTGGCGTAAAATGAAGAACAGCAAATTTTCTTATTCTCCAGAAGAATTAGAGATAAACAAAGTAATTAAACACCAGCAAAATGGTTTATGTGGCGTGAATAGGTCAATCTCAACTAATATCAATATATTGAATCAAAGGGCTTGCGAATCAGAAGAACTCCTTTCAAGTTTGGGATATAAACTCCCTGTGCCAACCGAGGGATCTATTTCCAATGACAATATTCTTCCTGTGACAGTTACCAATTGGAGTTGCATTTTAGAGAATGCCGTTGCGGAAGATGATAATCTTATTATTCTTGAA
>JAQWCP010000284.1 GCA_028705905.1 Oscillospiraceae bacterium | reverse complement strand
AGATACAGCGCCCGGGACTGGGCGCCTGTCATGCGCCAAGGCTCCTTCTTTTTGCGTCGCACTGAAACCACATGTCCATTCATCGTTTTCACCTCAGTGAAAGCCTATGAGGACAAGGACTCATTTATGTCTTCCCCACACAGAAGATCACGTCTTCCAGTGTAAGAGCCGGAGCGGGGATCAGATCCCTGCTCCGGCCAAGCGGATCGTCTCTTATCTGCCCGGCAAAATCAACGAATCTAGGGGCGATTTTTGAGACGGGTTTTTTCGCGATTCCTGTTCCATCATCAAAATATCCCCTGGGGATAAGTCTGCCGGCGTATCGCAAAATTCGTCGCTCAATTCCTCGCCCCGCTTGGCACAGCGGGTCATGGCTTCCGCCATCATTTTATCAAATTCCATCTCGTCAAAGGCAGAAAGGGCTGCCAGCGTTGTCCCACCTTTGGAACAAACGCGATCGGTCAGTTCAGCCGCGGTATGTTCTCCGGAAAGCAACATAGCGGCGGCGCCTTCCATCGATTTGCCCACCAGCTGAAGGGCGGACTCTTCCTTGATGCCTCGCTCTTTGGCCCAATTTACCATGGCGCGAGCCATGCGGAAAAAATAGGCCGGGCTGCTTCCATTGAGGGCCATCATATCATTGAGCTGTTTGTCATGTACGAGAACCACCTCGCCGGATGCTTCGAACGCTGACAAAGCCGCTTTATATAAAGGATCTGGTACGCCGTAGCCATATGTGAACGCCGTAGCGCCCTTGCCAACGGAAAGGGGAAGGTTTGGCATCGCACGGATCAAAAATGCTTCTTCACCCAAACCATACCGCAAATGCCGACGTGTGATGCCCGCTACGATGGAGACAATGCATTTCCCCGCCGCATATGAGCCGATTTCCGCCATGATTTCATTGATGGACTGTGGCTTCACAGCCAATATAATCACTTCAGACTCTGCTATGACCTTCATATTGTCGGTGGTCACGATGAGGCCTGCTTCTTCCCACGGTTTCAGGTTTTCTTCCGTCTTTGCGGATACCATAATCTGTGCAAACAGACCTTTTCCTATAATACCCCGTAAAATGGCTGACGCCATATTGCCTGCGCCGATGATGCCCAGATTCAAATCGTACAAAGCGTCCAACTCCTTCTCTTTTTAATCCTCTTTTACTATAATCGATTTCCCTCCATTACGCAAGGAAATGAAATCATTTTTTTTACTTTTTCACAATTCGCTCCTATGAAAAAGCACCTTTCTATTCCATATGAGCTTTTGCCGAAATATGATGCACTTGGATTTTGCAGACAAAAACGCTCTCCACCTGGGCATCCGTAAAAGAAAACATCCGCCCTGTTTGATGCAGCATCAATCGAGAGAGTAGCGTCTTCTTTTCCTCTGGATCAGCAACGGCCACAGCCGTTCCTTCTCCCACCACGCTGAAAAATCCGTAGCCATATTCGCAAGGACAGTCCCCTCCTGAAATCAGGGCGTGTCCACCATCCAGTTCAAAGGCCACCCGCGGGTTCACCCGGATCATATCCCACTTTTTCCCTTCCTTGGCGCCGTGGAAGCAGAAAATCGGCCGGCCTTCCTCCCATTGATAGCCAAAATTCAGAGGGATCACATAAGGCGTATTTTGCACGGACATGGCAAGGCGCATCACCTTGCATTGATCGATCATTTCCCGAATTTGGTTTTGATCTGTAACTTCTCGGTCTTTTCTTCTCATATATCATTTCTCCATTTCTTTGCTGAGTCCTTAACCCGGTGCGTCAAGCCAAACAAGCCACCGCCAATTTACACGCATGGCCCCTGGGCGGCCTTCGGTCGTACGGGAACAAGCGACAGAGTCAAACACCCTGCCGCTGTTTCCTATGCCATCTGCCGTTCCCCAGTTTCTCTTTCCTGCTGCAGTCTGTTTTATGCTGCTTTTCTCTAAAACACAACACTCACTCATTATTAGGAATACTTTCGCCGCTTGGGGCGCGCGGCCACAAGACCGGACAGCGCCCCACCGATGAGTGCCGAAACCAGAAGGGTCCATCCAGTTTCCAGAGGCGAAATGTCGCGGTACAGGATGACCCCTGCAACCAGCAAAAACAGGAAAAACACAATGGCGGTTCCAAGGCCAACCAGCAACGTCTTCCCCTGTCCACCTCGCAGGGCCAAAAGCCCGCCAAAAAAACCACCAAGGAAACAACCGGCCATACAAATCCTGGACAGCATGGTGGCGGGAAACCACCCCTTGGATGCAGCCAGCGCCCCGACACCCAGCAAAAAGAGGCAGACGGCAAGGCCCAAGCCACCGCCGAGAATCATTCGCAAAAACGCATCCATCAGATGCGCTTGCTCCCGTTTTTCTTTGCCCATGAAAAAGCCCTCCCCGCATATGATCTCATTGGATCTTATGCAGGAAGGGATTGCTTCATGCCTTGATTGGAACCGTGGGATTTCTTTTTTAATCTTCCCAGTCGGGCTTTTCTTCTTTTTTGGATTTGTTCCCTTTTCCCGGGACATTCTCTTCTATCGCCTGCTTCTCTTCCGCAACCACCTTGTTCTCCGTCTGGGGTGTCTCTGTGGTCTGTACACCCACAGACCCAACGGCCCAACGGGTTATTTGGAGGCGAACCCGGTCGGCGCCCGTCTCAATGACCATAGAATTTTCCTTCACACTGACAACGGTACCGATGATTCCACCAATGGTGGTAATTTCTTCTCCCGGAGCAAGCGCGTCCCGCATCTCCTGCATTGCTTTTTTTCTTTTCTTCTCTGGGCGGATCAGAATGAAGTAGAATACCGCAATCATAACCACGCCAAAGAGCAACGTTGACAATCCTTGCAATTGCATGTAACGTAAATCCCTCCATATCAAAATATGAACTTATTATACTGATGATCTGTAGAAAAAGCAAGTCTTTCCTTGAATTTATCTACCCTTTTCCACTTTCCCATCCAAACGGGCGCTCCATTCCTGGCGAAATGCTTCAAATCGGTTCTCATCCAATG
The DNA here is from genome assembly GCA_028705905.1 of Oscillospiraceae bacterium. Taxonomy (GTDB): domain Bacteria; phylum Bacillota; class Clostridia; order Oscillospirales; family Oscillospiraceae; genus RGIG529. The sequence goes on along the minus strand of JAQWCP010000284.1, from coordinate 99 downwards.
CTTTTCGGATTTTTCCCATGAGATGATTGTAAAAATACAAGTTATGGATAACCGCAAGGCGCATCCCCAACATTTCGCCCGCTTTGAACAAATGGCGTA
>JAQWCP010000283.1 GCA_028705905.1 Oscillospiraceae bacterium | reverse complement strand
CCACTACCCACACCGATAAACCTGTTGAGGTAAAGGTGGTGTCCTCTGAATTGCAGGACATGACCGCTGAATGGACAGTGCTTTATAACGGAGAGATCACCCCGCTTACATCCGTTCTGGAGGGCAGCCTGACTAATGAGGGCGGCACGGTCCGCTTTAAGCAGAAAGGCACCTTTACGCTGAAAGCTACCCTGATAGATGCCCTCGGACGAGAATACAGCCATGAGGCCAGTACTGTGGTTTATCCTGTTGCGGAAACAGGTTTTTATATTCCCCCTCAGACCCACACCGATACGACCGTAGAGGTCAAGACCAGCTTTCAGGAAACAGCGGGATTGACTGCCGAATGGAGCTTGACGAAGGACGGCAAGCCGATCACTCTGGAGGGCGGCTTTGACGGAACCCTTACCAATGACGGCGGTAAAATCCGTTTTTACGAGGTTGGCGAATATGTATTGCAGGCGGCTGTTACCGACAGCACCGGCCGCAGCTTTACCTATACCGCCCCTGTCAAAGTATATCCTGTCATCACTGTTTCGATGGAGCTCACCAAGGAAACCCACACGGATAAGGCTGCAACGGCTTCTGTCAAGCTGACAAATGCCGGTTCTCTGCCTGTGGCTTGGAGCATGGCGAAAAACAGTGTGCCAGTACAGCCGGAGAATGAACTGACCGACAAGGGCGGTTCTATCCGCTTTTTAGAAAAAGGCAGTTATACCGTGACCGCCGCCGTGACCGATGAAGTTGGAAGGACTTTTGAGGACAGCAAAACCGTCAAGGTTTATCCTATCCCCGGCATGGCATTCAATCTGCCTGCCGCCGTTCACACCGATGATATGGTAACGGTTGATACTGCCCTTACCGACATGGAGGGGCTGACGGCGGTATGGTATGTTGACAATACCTATGGTTTTCAGGATTGGGCGGTCTACATTGACGGACAACTGGGCAATCAGGGCGGCTCCATTCACTTCAAACGTGCGGGAGTATATGATTTGCAGGCACGGGTGACGGACGCCACCGGCCGGGTATTCCACTTTAACAGCGGAAAATGCGAAGTTTTACCGGTGCTTTCCCTCTCCTTTGAACTTCCTGCCACCGGGCATACCGATACGCAGATCGAGGTCAGAACGAGGGGAAACAATAATGTGCTGCCGGTGGAATGGTCACTGATGAAAAATGGCACAGTCATTCCTTTGGAGCAGGCTGTCAGCGGCTCTCTCAATGCACAGGGCGGTAAAATCCGCTTTACCGGGCATGGTGAATACCGTCTGACAGCATCTATGACGGATGCGCTGGGCAGGGTGTTTACTGCCAGCAGGCAGATCAGCATTTTTCCCCTTTACAACTGCGATTTCTCCATGCCAGCGGCGATTCATACAGGGCAAAACTTTGTTGTCAATATGAGCAGCTCTATCAATTTGAACGGAAAAAGCATTGCATGGACGGCAACGAAGGATGGCACAGCGGTATCCGTTCCCGACTTCTTTAAGGGGGCGCTGGGCAATGGGGGCGGCACGGTTCATGTGGATACAGCAGGCAGTTATCAGCTCACCGCATCCATCACGGATCAGCTGGACAGGGTATTTTCTTGTACCCAAACCATCACGATTACCAATACTTCACCCTCCAAACCGACCCTGACCGCTGATGTGACGAGGACATATGCAGACGGCAAATTTTTGGTGAACCTCACCGCCGCCAGCACTGACCCGGACGGAGATACCGTCATTTATGAGTTTGATGGTAAGACCAACGACAATTATTACCCCATTGGAACGCATACCGTCAAAGTACGGGCGAAAGACAGCTATGGTGGTGTTTCCGATTGGACATCGGCAACCTTTACAGTCGCCAATGCCGCACCCGGCAAGCCTGTTTTTTCAGCTAGCGTGACGAGAACAGCCAAGGGCGGCAGTTTCCTTGTGAATTTCTCCGCAAGCAGCACCGATCCTGACGGTGATGCGGTCAGCTATGAGTATCAGAACATGACTGCTGACCGCTATTATCCTGTTGGTACGCATACCGTCAATGTAAGAGCGAAAGACAGTTATGGCGGTGTTTCTGATTGGGCAGCCGTGACCTTCAGTATTGCCAACTCTGCACCGACTCGCCCTGAGATTACAAGAACACCGGGCGGTAACAGTGTTGTGCCGGGAACGCCTGTTACCATCACTGCAACCAGCTCTGACCCGGACGGAGATAGCATCACCTATGTTTGGGAGGGCAGACCGTCACAGACAGCCACCTACCCCCTTGGCAAAAACACTGTAAGGGTGAAAGCTGTTGATAGCACCGGTGAAGAGTCACCATGGGCAGCCATTGTTTTCTTTGTCATGGATGCAAATGGCAGCGGTGGTATGATGCTGACCGGCCCCGATTCCACCATAAATGAGAATGGGATTGAGGGAGCGACCATTGCAAATTATACCTTTAATGTGCCTCCCGTTTCCGGTCACAGTGGGCAGGACTATGGTAGAGTGCGTGGATACAATGTAACAACCGGCGCGTGGGATCAGCTTGACTACGGGACGACCAGCAATGGCATATCCTTCAGCCGGAATTTAACACCCGGCGTATATTCCAAGCTGGAATTTTACTATTATACCAACCACTCGTGTATGTATAACAAATCCAATATTACCTATACGGTGGAATATCACTTTGAATAAGTAACATTTGCTACGGGGCATCGTCAGCCATGGTGATGCCCCGATACTTTTTTTGGAAAAGGAGGTCACAATGCAGGGATTTTTGAAACCTTATCAGGTGGAGCAGATTAAAAAGAAATATCCGCCCGGCACACGCATCCAGCTTGACCACATGGAAGGAGAGCGTGATATGCCTGACGGCTTGCAGGGCGTGGTGAAGCACATTGATGACCAAGGGCAGCTACACATGGCATGGCAGAATGGGCGTTCACTTGCGCTTATACCAAATGAGGATCAGTTTCATATTATCCAGCCTGAACAGCAACCGGAGGACAATAAAATCCGTGTTCTGGTGGTGGAGCCGGGAAAGGTTCCTTATCCCCAGCAGATTGAAAATGATTATCGGGCGATGCAGAAGCTGGTGGACGGCTGTATTGAGTTTGTTCCGCTGC
>JAQWCP010000282.1 GCA_028705905.1 Oscillospiraceae bacterium | reverse complement strand
CTTGATGTTGTCATTGGGCACATTGGCCGCTTTCGCCTTTGCAATGACATCTTTCAAGCGAGAGTTTTCCAAGGGGTTGGCGCTACCCCCAGACTTCACTGCAACAATGATCTCTTTTGACATTTTTGTAAAGAGCTTCGCCCGTTGTGCATCTGTCTTTCCTTTTTTATGTTGAATATTTGCCCATTTGGAATGTCCCGACATGGTCTTCTCGTCTCCTTGCTTCAATCTTAACTTTCCCCGTTTCACTGGGAAAAGACCGTAAAATATCCATAATATTTGTTATCTTACCATATAACATGGCTCCGTGCAAGGGGGTTCCTTACACAAACTGAACCACATCACGATGTCGGTGGGAAATGGCCGTTTCCAAGTCTGGAAACGCATCTTTCAGCCAACTGACAAGCTGGCCGCAAACGAGATTCTCTGTGGGATAATGACCCGCATCGATTAAGTTGACACCCATGGCGGCCGCCTCTAGAAAGACATCGTATTTCACATCTCCTGTGACGAAGGTATCGCACCCCAAGGCAATCACTTCCGGTAGCAGGCTGCCACAGGAACCCCCGCCCACCGCCACCCGGGAAACCGATTTTCCTGCATCACAAAGACGCAACCCACCGGCGTGGAGTGCCCGCTTCACCCGTTCTCCAAATGCCAAAAGCGGCAGCGGTGCATCCAGCATGCCCACCCGGCCAATGCCGTAAGCCATGCCGTCTGCCTCCCCCACGCCCATGGGTAGCAAAAGCTTTGTCTGTATAAGGCCCAGGGCCTCCGCCAGCAGATCGTTAACTCCCCCCGGCGCGGCATCCAGATTGGTGTGCATGCAGACAGCACCGATCTCGTTCCGGATCAATGACTGCACCACCTTACTGGTTCCGTCCTGCCCCGTTACATTGCGCAGTGGCTGGAAGATGACGGGATGGTGGGACACAATCAGAGAAGCGCCGGTGTCCACAGCCTCCTGAACCACTGGAAGTGTCACGTCCAACGCCACCAAAACCCGCTCCACCGATGCCTCTGGGTCACCCACCAAAAATCCTGCATTGTCATATGACTCTTGCCAGGAAAGGGGTGCTTTTTGTTCTAAGTAGCTTACAATTTCTCTCACGTTCCGCATGTCACAATTCCCCTCTCTTCTGTATCAAGGCCACCCGGTCTACCTCCAATTCCCGGTGGCGGGCAGCAACTTCCGGCTTTTCCGACTTTTGAAGTCCTTCGATGGCCCGGTTCAATTTCTGGATCGTCGCATCGCAATAGGTCTTCAAAAGGGGATCCCCGCTGCCCCAAAGGGCCAAGCTGCCATAGCGCAGCAAAGGGTTCTGTACCTTCTGGGGTACACCTCCGCCTCGCACCAAAAGGGCATGATATAAAAAGGGCGGCTCCTCCACCAATCGTTCCCTTTCCACTTCATATCCCTGGCTAAACAGGAACGACCGGAGCGTTTCCACCTTTGACATGGGCTGCAAAAGGAGGGTGTATGCTGGATTGTTGACCCAGGGCGCACCTTCTAAGATATGCATCATCGTCTCGCCGCCCATCCCGGCAATGACGATGGTGTCCACATCTTTAGGAGAAATCTGCTCCAGCCCGTCGGACTGCACAAAAATCATCCGTTCCAAAACGCCATGCCGCTCGGCTGTTTTCCTGGCACTTTCCAAGGGTCCTTTGCCAATGTCCGACGCAATGGCAGTTTGACAAACGCCCTCTAAAAGCAGGCAAGTGGGCAAAAAGCCGTGATCTGTACCCACATCCACAAGGCGTGCCCCCGGCACAACCCAATCCCGCAGACAGGAAAGGCGGGGCGACAATATAAGGTGTTTTTCCACAAATCCTCCTCCTGTTCGTTTCTTATGTTCGGCTTCCAAACTCATGGCATTGCTTTGGAAAAGAAGAAGCCCTCTTTGTTCAGAGGGCTTCTCATTTCTTATTTCATTTTTATGCTTCTTTTTTGTTCATGCTTGCGTTCAGCTTTTTCACCACGTCGTTTACATCCACACCGTGTACGGCACAAGCCTGTTCCACAGTTTCACCTTGAGAAGCGGGGCAACCCAAACAATGCATCCCGATGGAAAACAGAACGGGAGCGGTTTCCGGTGCAATGACGAGCAAATCGCCAATAACGGTATCTTTTGTAATAACAGCCATGATATGATCCTCCAAAAATATTGAGATTTATAAATTCAGTATATCTGCTTTTTCTGCTTTTTTCAAGAGAATTTTCAAAACTTCTCTCTTTTTTCATCAGCCCTGCTTTAAGCCGTCGATCTCCTCCTGTGTAAGAAACCGCCATTTCCCTTTTTCCAAGTCGCCCAGACGCAGCGCGCCAACCGCAGTCCGCTTAAGACGGGTGACATGTAGCCCTGCCTGTGCACACACTCGCCGCACTTGGCGGTTTTTCCCCTGATGGATCACAATAGAGAGCAGGGACGTCTCCCCTTGCTTGCGTACCTGCACCTGCGCGGGAGACAGAAGCACGCCATCTAAGCGCATGGGGCCAAGCAAAATAGGAAGCGCCTTTTCCACATCCCCCTGTACCCAAACGAGATATGTCTTCTCCACCTCATGAGATGGATGGGTCAAGCGGTGGGCAAGTGCCCCGTCATCCGTCAATAAAAGCAGCCCTTCTGAGTCCAGATCCAGCCGCCCGATAGGATATACCCGGACTCCGCAGTCTTTGACCAGCTCTTTCACTGTTTTGCGGCCCTTTTCGTCTGACAAAGTCGTCACATACCCTCGGGGCTTATGCAACATCAAATACGTATGCGTTTCCGGCAAACTCAGGGCGGTTCCGTCCACTGCAATCACATCTTTCCCCAGTTCCGCTTGATCGCCCAAGGAGGCCACCGATCCATTAACCGTCACCCGTCCTGCGCTCAGCAATGTTTCCGCCTGCCGCCGGGACGCTACGCCGCAGGCGGACAAAATTTTCTGCAATCGTTCCGGCATCCCGGCCTCCTTCTACTGGATGAAACGGAGCCACGTCTAACCGAATAGACGCAAAAACCGCTCTAAAATTGACCAGTTCTTCATAGGAACGGTTTCATCATACACCAGTTCCACTTGTGCCACCGGCTGGTTGTCTACAAAATATGTGAGAATA
>JAQWCP010000020.1 GCA_028705905.1 Oscillospiraceae bacterium | reverse complement strand
CCACGAAAACCTTTGTCATTCAAGGCAAGGCACTTTCTGCGGATATGATCGGTGCCATAGACGACTGTACGTATACCGGCAAACAAATCGCCCCTGCGGCTTCCGTAAAGGACGGCGATCTGCTGCTGGAAAGTGATTATACAGTTTCCTACGGCGAAAACCGCCACGCGGGCGAAGCGCAGGTTATTATTACCGCAACAGAGAGCGGCAACTACGCGGGCTCGGCAACCAAGACCTTTACCATCCACCAGAAAAATCTGACGGACGGCATGTTTACCGTTACCGGGACGTACACCTACAACGGCGGGCAGATTCAGCCGACCTATACCGCGGAGGATCTCGGAAAAGAGGATGCCGCAAGCGGTGTCCAAGGGAATTCCGAGACAACGCCGGATTCGCTTCTGAAAGCTTCTGACTTTGACGTTTCTTATGGCGACAATCTCAACGCCGGAGAAGGCAGCGTAACCTTTACGGCGACGGCAACCGGCAATTACACCGGCAAAATTGAAAAGCGCTTCACCATCGAGCAAAAAGATGTAACGGTGAAGCCGATGGACGCTTCCATGCGCGCCGCTGCTAAATTCCCGCAATTCACGCTGGAATACATTGGCTTGGTGGAGGGCGATACCCTTACCGTCAACGGAACGCCCACCTTTGCGGTACAGAAAAAAGACGGTACGCTAGTGACCGAGGGCACGACCCCCGGCACGTACAGCATTGAGTGGAACAACGTGGATAAGGTTGTTTTCACAAACGACAATTACCGCATCAGCACACAGCCCAATGCGGTGTTAACCATTGACGCCGCCCCTGCGGATGGCTCAGGCAGCACGGGTGACGGCGGCACATCGGGCGGCTCTTCCGGCTCGGGCGGTTCTTCCGGTTCTTCCGGTTCGTCCGGCTCTTCTAACACCGTCCCGACAGGCGATCAGCGCAACCCGTTGTTCTGGCTGTTCCTGCTCGTGTCAGCCGGTGGCGCGCTTTGTGGAGTTATTTGGAAAAAGAACCGTTTTACCTCCGCTAAATAATTTAAACCGCGCACCAACCGTTTTAAGGAATGGATCCTGTAAAAGATGAACATGTCCGATCAAACGGATATGGAACAGAAAAAACCTCCGGTGATCGTTTTTGAACGATATCACAGGAGGTTTTGCGTTACACGCATCCAATACTTCTGAATGAAGCCATACTTGCGTGATTATATCGCGCCGCAGAGAAGCCGGAAAACGGCTTGCCTTTATAGCGCCAAGGTATAGCTGTTGTCAATTCTTCTGCATATCTCATCGTCAGAAATTGAATGATCCAATAGCATTGTGAACCAGTGCTTTTTGTTCATATGCCAACCGGGATAGTAATTTTCCTTTGATAAAAGATATTCAAGCTCCTCCGTTGAAATCCGCAAATCTATAATTTCGACAGCTTCTGTTGATGTAAATCCTAATTTATCTTTTGTAACTGTTAAAATTGCGCCATACCATTTTTTGTTATCTTTTCTTCGCCAAACAGCATTGCCCGGGGATTTCGCCCAAAGAAATTCTAATTCGTCCTGATATTTATTCTGAACATATTCAATCACCATTTCTGCTTGCGCGGATTGAAATACTTCTGTAAAATAACAGCTGTTTACAATAGCAGAAACAACCTTCTCAACGGCGGTTCGGACTTCGCCTACAAAACCACCTGTCGCATTTGTTTTATATAGAACATCTTTTGCTCTGCATATCTCTGCATAGCTCTTTATAAGTATACTTCCTATTACACTTTTTGAAAACCCCCTCTGCATAACTCGTCTTATCTCTGCTTACTTCCTTATAAGTTTAGTCTTTCAATAGTATAAAAGAAATAAGCCCTGACCGTTTATAGGTCAAGGCTTATTTTTATAACCCTAATAGTTGCTTTTTCTTTTGCTCAAATTCTTCTTGTGTAAGAACACCCATATCAAGTAAATTCTTGTATTTCAGCAATTCATCAGCAGAACTAACTGCTTGTATTTGTGAGGGTGCTGTTTTAGATTTTTGTTGTGCAAGTAGAATCTCATGGATTTTGTCATTGATTGATTTTGCACAACGACTGCTTACACATACATTGAATTTTTCTTTAATGGTATCAACTGTAAGCACTCCAAATATTGCACCTGTATTCAAGGTCACATCATTTAGATTGTCAAGTAATACGGATTGCACAACCTGTCCGACTACCTTTTGCTGTGCCATAATGATACGCTTATTGGTAATGGCATAAGCAAAGTTATTATCATGCTTAGTTGTGGATATGTAATTGTGCAAGCCAATAAAGCACATCAATACTTCTTCATCACTCTGCAAGGATTGTTCAATCAGCATAAAGTGTTTCACACCCCATTTCTGATTCATACCCTCGCCAAAATTGTTATCAATGCAATACTGGTACATTTGTTGTGCTGCATTCAGTTTCTGCTGTGCTGTATTTTTAACCTCGGTATCTTTTGCCTTTACCCTTGCTTCAAATTGTTCAAAGGTTTCTCCTGCTTGTCTGGTCAGTCCACTGGCCTTGGTATAGAGTTCCTCTAATTTTTGCTGTTTCTTATTGTCGTTAAACATAAGGATTTACCCCCTCTTGTCGTATTTGTAAGGCTTTCGCCCATGATTATCCATAAAAGCATTATATCAGACGGTAACACAAATGTACAGTAAATATTCAATGCTTATTGTGTTATAGTTTTGGCTTATGCTCTCAATCTATAATGTAAGTAAAAGCATGGAGGATTTTTGCATTATGGATAAATTTGTCGTAACACCAAGAGAAGATAAAACCGTCACAATGACGATTCGCATAGATAGGGCTTTACAAGAGGAATATAATGACCTGTCTGCTAAAACTAACCGTTCCAGAAATGAGCTTATCAGCATGGCTTTGAAATATGCTCTTGACCACATGGAACTTAAAGACTAGGATTAACACATCATGTATAGCAATTAGAAAGAGAGCCGTAGGATTTTCTCCTTTGGCTCTCTGTCCGTCTTAAGCGTTCATCTTCAAAAATTCATCCAATTTGTTTGTCGCTTCATGTTTTTGTTCTTCAAAACTGTGTGCGTAAATATTCATTGTTGTTGAGCAATTCGCATGACCTAAATACTTGGAAATGTCTACGATATTCACATTCAAATAATTAAGAAGTGTTGCACATGAATGCCCTTACGGTATAATTACGACAAACCGGAAAACGCCCGTATATCAAGGGATTTGAGGGTTTGAGCCTTGTTTTTGATCCTTTTCCAAAAGCAAAAACGGGCCATAAAAACCGTGAAAAAAGGGGTGATGTTATATTAACGACAAAAACTAAATAAGATTGGCTGATTTGCGTTTACATGCAAGCCATCAAGCTTAGGGCGTTTCTCTTGAAAAAGTGAAGCGCTCTTTTTTTGTACACAAACCCGGATTGTAAGGAGGAAACGATTATGCCAGATAAAGCAGTCCCGGAAAAGCGGGACAAGAAACCTACCCGGGCGCAGCCGAAGAATAAGGAGCAGGGCGAAATGATTGTCAACATTCCACTTACCCAGCTGCACCCATTTCCAGACCACCCATTCAAAGTGAGGGATGATGATACCATGCAGGAAACAACCGAAAGCATCAAAGTCTACGGCGTATTAGTGCCAGCCATTGCCCGACCTCGTGAAGATGGTGGCTATGAGCTTATTTCAGGCCACCGGCGCAAGCACGCCTGTGAGCTGGCTGGTCTTGATACCATGCCTGTGATTGTCCGTGCTATGGACGCAGATGCAGCTACTATTCTCATGGTGGATTCAAATATCCAGCGCGAAAATGTGCTGCCCTCAGAGCGTGCGGCGGCATACAAAATGAAGCTGGATGCCATCAAAAGGCAGGCTGGCAGACCGGCGAAACATATTGAAACACTCAATGATAATAATCTGTGCCAAGTTGGCACAGATTTAAGAGGCGTTCGTTCAGACCAAATTGTTGCAGCCAATACGGATGAAAGCGCACGAACCATTCAGCGCTACATACGCCTTACCGAGCTATCCCCAGAGCTGCAAGCAATGGTGGACGAGAAGAAAATTGCCATGACCCCGGCGGTTGAGATTTCCTATCTCAAGCCGGAGGAACAGACCATGCTTTTAACTGCCATCGACAGCGAACAGGCTACGCCGTCCCTTTCGCAGGCACAGCGAATGAAAAAGCTCTCGCAGGAAGGCAAGCTAAATGACGATTCCATGCTGGACATTATGACGGAGCAGAAAAAGCCAGAGACGTACAACATCACACTGTCCGGGGACAAACTCCGTAAATACTTCCCACGCTCCTATACGCCACAGCACATGGAAGAAACCATCATGAAGCTGCTGGATGCATGGATGAAAAAGCGGCAGCGCAACCAAGAAAGATAACGGAGGTTAGCCAATGAGTACAATGGTCTACGGACACGATCTGCTTGCCTTGGAGCGCTTTATGGACGATACCCGGCACATGATAGAGTTCGATGTGCTGTCGTGGGAATCCCCTGTGGGCGATAAGGGAAACAGAGAGCGCATTTTTCTCTCTGACACAGGCTATGAAAGAGCGCTTGCATCTCAAAGCTGTGGGGAAATTAAAATACGCAAGCACGCAAAAGTGATTGAAGGGCATCTGCTTTATGACAGAAAAAAAGAACATAGCCGCTGAAAGCCACAGTCTTGTAAAGGATTGTGGCTATTTTTATCCCCAAAAATAGAAAGACATAAGTGAGGTGAAACAAAATGGCCGTATTTCGAGTAGAAAAAAACCAAAATTACACGGTCATGTCAAACTATCATTTGCGCGATACCCGTTTATCCCTCAAGGCGGTGGGGCTGCTCTCCAAAATGCTCTCCCTCAAGGAGGAATGGGAGTACAGCACACGCGGTCTTGCCGCCATCTGCAAGGAGGGCGTGGACGCAATCGGCGCAGCCTTAAAGGAGCTGGAGAAATGCGGCTATCTTGTTCGCCATCAGCTCCGAGATGACAAGGGCCGTATTTCCGACACCGAGTATGTGATTTACGAAACACCACATACGCCTTGTCCAGATACGGAAAAGCCGTATATGGATAACCCGGATACGGCTGAGCCAGATATGGAAAAGCCCGCACAATTAAGTAAAGATATAAGTAATCCCCTAAAAGATAAAATATCATCTGGATTAAATACCGATTCAATTCCTTTCCCTTCTGAGCCAGCGGCGGCAAGACCGCCGGAATCGAACCGAAGTGAAGTGATGCTCAGAGAGATGATGATTTATCGGGGGCTTATCAAGGACAACATTGAGTACGAGCATCTGCTACAACAGCTGCCGTATGACCATGACCGTATTGATGAAATGGTGGAGCTGCTGGTGGAAACCGTCTGCTCAACCCGAAAGCTTATCCGCATCGGTGGGAGCGATTACCCCAAGGAGGTGGTAAAGTCCCGGCTTTTGAAGCTGGATGGTGAGCATATCAAGTTTGTGTTTGACTGCCTGAAGGAGAACACCACCAAGATACGCAACATCCGGCAATACCTGCTGGCTACGCTTTGGAACGCACCCACCACCATCGACAGCTACTATACGGCGCTGGTCAATCACGATATGTACGGCAATCCGAAATAATCGGAGTGCCGTTTTCTTATCCCCCAAATTATGACAAAGGAGATTGTGAAATGAACGATACACCGAAAATGGAAATCTTTCAAAATCAGGAGTTTGGCAGTGTTCGCATTGTCCAAGAAAATGAAAAATACCTGTTTTGTGCTTCCGATGTGGCAAAAGCATTGGGATATAGCAGACCGCACGATGCCATAGCCGTACACTGCCGGTATACTGTGAAACGCAGTATACCTCACCCACAGAATCCAAACAAAGGAATCGAAATGAGCTTTATCCCGGAAGGTGATGTCTACCGCCTTATCATTTGCAGTAAGCTCCCCACCGCAGAACGCTTCGAGCGCTGGGTATTTGACGAAGTGCTGCCGACCATCCGCAAGTATGGGGCGTATGCCACGAACAGCGTGCTAAACAACCCGGAGCTGTGGGACAAGGTCATGCAGGCGCTGCAAGCGGAGAAAAAGCGCCGCATTGAGCTGGAAACGGAAAACGAGGCATATCGGGACAATATCTCTGCCCTGTTGCCCAAGGCCCGGTACTGTGATGTCACTCTCCGCAGCAGGACCGCAGTCCCCATAACCCTGTTCGCCAAGGACTACGGAATGTCTGCTACTCGCATGAACCGGCTGCTGCACGCACTGGACATTCAGTACAAGGTAGGCGGCTGCTGGATGTTGTATCAACGCTACGCCAATCTTGGATTTACTGTCACACACACCTATCAGGTAAACGACATCACCTGCTCTATGCACACCTGTTGGACGCAGAAGGGGCGGCTGTTCCTGTATGAGCTGCTCTGTGAGCATGGCATATTGCCAATCATTGAGCTTCCGTAGTCCTAAAATCCTGTTCAATCAACCATATCTCACCGAAAGGAGGTCGATTTTTTGCAGGAAGAAGTTGAAATGAGATCTGTTACACTGATGATTTCCACCACAAAGCTTTCGGCCCGGGTGGTCAAGGCCGCCATTCTAAAGCTTTTACAGGAGGTACAAAAGGGCGTAGCCAAGCATCAGCAAAAGAGTGCCACACCACACGGCAAGCAGACGGTCAAGCAGCTTGTGGGACAGGATGCCGGAGCCGCTAATATTGAAGCCACCAACCTGCGTATCCGTTCCTTTGACCGTGTTGCCCGAAAGTACGGCGTAGATTATGCCGTGCATCGGGATAAAAACAGCGAAATACCCAAGTACCTGATTTTCTTCAAGGGGCGTGACGCCGATGCGCTCAATGCGGCATTCAAGGAGTATTCCGCAAAGGAAATTACCAAAGAAACGCAGCGTCCCTCCGTGGTTAAAAGACTGCATCAGTTCAAGGCGCTGGTGCTGGGTATGAAGCGTGACCCTGTTAAATCCAAGGATAAGGGGCTGGAGCTATGAGGACGGTCAATATCAAAAAGCTGCTGCTTCCCAACATTCCTTATGTGTTTATCGCCTTGTTTGCCACAAAACTGCCACAGGCGTGGCGACTTGCCTCCGGTACAGATTTTTCCGCAAAGTTTTTGCATCTGATGGACGGCTTTTCCGCTGCGTTTCAAAGCTTCGCTCCCAGCCTGCACCCCACAGACCTGTGTGTGGGTATCGCCATTGCCGGTATCATTCGTCTTGTGGTCTATGTAAAGGGTAAAAACGCAAAGAAGTTTCGCAAAAATATGGAGTATGGCACTGCCCGGTGGGGCAACGCCGAGGACATACGCCCCTATGTTGACCCCACATTTCAAAACAATGTGATACTCACCCAAACGGAACGGCTGACAATGAACAACCGCCCCAAGGACCCGAAAACGGCACGAAACAAAAATGTGATGATTGTGGGCGGCTCCGGCAGCGGTAAAACCCGTTTTTGGCTCAAGCCCAACCTCATGCAGTGTCATTCCAGCTATGTTGTCACAGACCCCAAGGGCAGCATTGTGGTCGAGTGCGGAAACCTGCTGCTGCGAGAAAAATATCGCATTAAAATCCTAAACACCATCAACTTCAAAAAATCCATGCACTACAATCCCTTTGCCTATATCAAAAGCGAAAAGGACATTTTGAAGCTGGTTACAACCTTAATCGCCAACACGAAGGGGGACGGAAAAGCAGGTGATGATTTTTGGCAAAAGGCCGAAACGCTGCTTTACACGGCGCTGATCGGCTACATCCACTATGAAGCACCGGAGGAGGAGCAAAACTTTTCCACGCTCATTGAGTTTATCAATGCCAGTGAAGTCCGTGAGGATGATGAGGAGTTTGAAAACCCGGTTGACCTGATGTTTAAGGCACTGGAGCAGGAAAAGCCCAACCACTTTGCCGTCCGGCAGTATAAGAAATACAAGCTGGCGGCGGGCAAGACCGCAAAATCCATCCTTATTTCCTGCGGTGCCAGATTAGCGCCCTTCGACATTCAGGAGCTTCGAGAGCTGACCGCCTATGATGAAATGGAGCTGGATACGCTGGGCGACAGCAAAACGGCGTTGTTCATCATTATTTCCGATACCGATGATACCTTCAATTTCCTTGTTTCCATGTGTTATACCCAGCTTTTTAACCTACTCTGCGACAAGGCCGACGATGTGTACGGCGGAAGGCTCCCCGTTCATGTGCGCTGTCTGATTGACGAATGTGCCAACATCGGGCAGATTCCCAAGCTGGAAAAGCTCATGGCAACCATCCGAAGCCGTGAGATTTCCGCCTGCCTTGTGTTGCAGGCACAAAGCCAGCTCAAGGCACTTTACAAGGACAATTCCGATACCATTATCGGCAACTGTGACAGCTCCATCTTTCTTGGCGGCAAGGAGCCAACCACTCTAAAGGAGCTGAGTCAAGCGCTGGGCAAGGAAACAATCGACACCTTTAACACCGGCGAGAGCCGTGGGCGCGAGGTTTCCCATTCCCTCAACTATCAAAAGTTAGGCAAGGAGCTTGCCACAATTGACGAGCTGGCCGTGCTGGACGGAGGCAAGTGCATCTTGCAGCTGCGCGGTGTGCGCCCCTTCCTTTCCGACAAGTACGACATCACCAAGCACCCTAACTACAAATATCTATCCGACGCTGACCCTCGCAACGCCTTTAACATTGAAAGATTCCTCTCCACCAAGCTGAAACCAAAGCCGAATGAGGTTTACGAAGTGTTCGAGGTGGATGTGTCTGAGCAGTCGGCAGAAGCATAGGAGGTAAGCTATGAACCGCTTTATATGGATTGGGATCGAATATCTGAACACCGATTATATCGTGAGTGTCAGCAGCCCCCAGCCGGACGATACTATTTTCATTGAGTTAAGCGACGGCAGAACGCTCACCCGTTCATCGAAATATCTAAAGGAGCTTGTGGGACACATTGCCCACGATACGCCAGCAACCGCCTGATGAGGGCGGTTTTTATATATACAAACCTATTCGCAGACAAAACGGCCACTTTCAAAAAATAAATCAATGATTTTTGAAAGGAGAGCCGCAAGTACGGAGCGCAGTGGCCTGTGCATTTCATTTTTCTCCATACTTTCGGCAACATTACATTTATGGCATTTTTCAACAGTGCAGTCGAGGTTCTTCAGACATTGGTTATCGCCCTTGGTGCCGGTCTTGGCATTTGGGGAGCCATCAACCTTTTGGAGGGCTATGGAAACGACAACCCCGGAGCCAAATCCCAAGGCATGAAACAGCTCATGGCAGGCGGCGGTGTCGCCCTCATAGGGCTTGTGTTGGTGCCTTTGCTCTCTGGCCTGTTCGGTTAATATCGGGCAGTTTCATGACCACAACTAAAACCCTCCGCACCCGTCCACCCAATGTGGGCGGGTGCGGGAAAGGAGGGATTTGCCCTTGGATATGATTAAAGAAGCCATTATGGAATGGCTCAAGGAGATATTGGTCGGCGGCATCGTCAGCAATCTCTCCGGCATGTTTGATAGCGTCAACACACAGGTGGGCGAAATCGCCGGACAAATTGGCATGACGCCACAGGGCTGGAACGGCAACATTTTCAATATGGTGCGCAGCTTATCCGAAACGGTAATCCTGCCCATTGCAGGCGTAATCCTCGCCTTTGTCATGACGCTGGAGCTGATTCAGCTCATTTCAGACCGAAATAACCTTCACGATGTAGACACCTGGATGTTCTTCAAGTGGATTTTCAAAACCGCCTGTGCCATCCTCATTGTTACCAACACATGGAATATCGTTATGGGCATCTTTGATGTGGCGCAAAGCGTGGTAAACAATGCCGCAGGCGTTATCATTTCAGACACCGCCATAGACATTTCCTCTGTTGCAGACAACCTGAGCGAACGGCTCATGGAAATGGATGTGGGGCCGCTGTTCGGACTGTGGTTTCAAAGCCTGTTTATTGGTATGACGATGTGGGCGCTCACCATCTGCATTTTCATCATCATCTACGGCAGAATGATTGAGATCTATTTGGTCACCTCCGTAGCACCCATCCCAATGGCAACGATGGCAAATAAGGAATGGGGCGGCATGGGGCAGAACTACCTCAGAAGTTTGCTGGCGCTTGGCTTTCAGGCGTTTCTTATCATCGTGTGCGTCGGCATCTATGCCGTCCTGATTCAGACCATCGCCGTTGACGCGGATGTCAGCACCGCCATTTGGACCTGTATGGGCTATACGGTACTGCTGTGCCTGACGCTCTTTAAGACAAGCTCTATGGCGAAATCTATTTTTAACTCGCATTAAGGAGGTGTCGAGCATTGGCCTATGTCCCCGTACCAAAGGACCTGACCGCCGTGAAAACGAAGGTCATGTTTAACCTTACCAAAAGACAGCTCATTTGTTTTGGAAGCGGAGCCGGTATCGGCATTCCGCTTTTTTTCATACTTAAAAGCTACACCGCCGTCAGCGCAGCGGCTATCTGCATGGTGCTTGTCATGCTGCCGTTCTTCCTGCTGGCAATGTACGAAAAGCACGGCCTGCCGCTGGAGAAAATCATCCGCAACATTGTGCGTGTGTACTTTCTGAGACCCAAGCAGCGACCCTATGAAACCAACAATTTTTATGCCGCTGTGATGCGGCAAGACCAGTTAGACAAGGAGGTTTACCGGATTGTCAACAAAAAGAAAGCTCACCCGCGCCGAAAGGCGACAGATTGAAGCGGCGATTGCAAGAGCCAAGGGGCAGGATAAAAAGCATAAATCTGCGCAGGACAGTATCCCGTTTCAGCGAATGTTCCCGGACGGCATCTGCCGTGTCACAGAGCACTACTACACAAAGAGCGTACAGTTTAATGACATCAATTATCAGTTGGGCCAGAACGAGGACAAGACCGCCATCTTTGACGGCTGGTGCGATTTCCTCAACTACTTCGATTCCTCTATCAAGTTTCAGCTGTCCTTTTTGAACCTGTCCGCATCGCAGGACAGCTTTTCCCGCAGCGTAACCATTCCCATGCAGGGTGACGCCTTTGACGACCTGCGCGGTGAGTACACAGATATGCTGGAAAATCAGCTTGCCAAGGGCAACAACGGCCTGATTAAGACCAAGTTCCTCACCTTCGGCATTGAAGCAGACAGCCTGAAAGCGGCAAAGCCCCGGCTGGAGCGTATTGAAACAGACATCCTCAATAATTTCAAGCGGCTGGGTGTCAAGGCGGATACATTAAACGGCACAGACCGTCTTAAACTTTTGCACGGCGTGTTTCACATGGACAGTCAGGAGCAATTTCGTTTTTCGTGGGATTGGCTGACCGCCACCGGACTGAGCGTTAAGGACTTTATTGCGCCGTCCTCCTTTGAATTTGCCAAGGGCAACGCCTTCGGCATGGGACAGCGGCAGGGTGCGGTGTCCTTCTTGCAGATTTTAGCGCCGGAGCTGAATGACCGTATGCTGGCGGATTTTCTGGACATGGAAAGCTCTCTCATTGTCACCATGCACATTCAATCGGTGGATCAGGTAAAAGCTATCAAGACCATCAAGCGCAAAATCACCGACCTGGACAAGATGAAAATCGAGGAGCAGAAAAAGGCTATACGCAGCGGATATGATATGGACATCATCCCCTCCGACCTTGCCACCTACGGCGGCGAAGCGAAAAAGCTGTTGCAGGATTTACAGAGCCGCAACGAGCGAATGTTCCTTGTGACCTTCCTTGTTCTCAACACCGCCGAATCCAAGCAGCAGCTGGATAACAATGTGTTTCAGGCAAGCTCCATCGCGCAGAAATACAACTGCCAGCTCACCCGGCTGGACTTCCGGCAGGAGGAGGGCTTGATGAGCAGCCTGCCGCTGGGACGCAATCAGGTGGAGGTACAGCGTGGGCTTACCACCTCCAGCACTGCTATTTTTGTTCCCTTTACCACACAGGAGCTGTTCCAAGCAGGGCGTGAAGCCCTTTACTGCGGGCTGAATGCCCTTAGTAACAACCTTATCATGGTAGACCGAAAGCTACTGAAAAACCCCAACGGGCTGATACTCGGTACACCGGGCAGCGGCAAGAGCTTTAGCGCCAAGCGTGAAATCTTCAATGTGTTCCTCGTTACCACCGACGATATTATCATTGCAGACCCGGAATCGGAGTATGGCGCGCTGGTTCGCAGGCTGGGCGGTCAGGTAATCCGCATTTCGCCCACATCAACTGATTACATTAACCCGATGGACTTAAACCTCAATTACAGCGACGACGAAAACCCCCTGTCGCTAAAATCGGACTTTATTTTGTCACTGTGCGAGCTGATTGTCGGCGGCAAGGACGGCTTGCAGCCGGTGGAAAAAACCATCATTGACCGCTGTGTCCGTATGGTGTATCGGGACTATCTAAGCGACCCCTGCCCGGAGAAAATGCCCATTTTGGAGGACTTGTATAACGAACTGCGCCGTCAGGAGGAAAAGGAAGCGCAGTATATCGCTACCGCCTTGGAAATCTATGTTTCCGGCTCTCTGAATGTCTTTAACCACCGCACCAGCATCAACATCTCTAATCGTGTGGTCAGCTTTGACATCAAGGAGCTGGGAAAGCAGCTCAAAAAAATCGGTATGCTCATCGTGCAGGACGCTGTGTGGAACCGCGTCACGGAAAACCGTGCGGAAAAGAAATCTACTCGCTACTACATCGACGAAATGCACCGTGAAGCGACACGTTGTTCGCATATAAACTTTACGCGGGCGTAAGCCTGCACGGAGGTAAAAGCGACGGAGAGGCAGAGTTCTCTCTAACTGGTATTCCAAGTGAGTGGAATGATGGGGTAACGCCCTGAAACGCTCCCCCTGAGACTGCGTTGGAAGAAACGGAACACAATTTCCGGGACTGACACAGCACGCTGAAGTCGGCTGGACGCACTCGCTGTATACGCCAGTGGAAACACAGCGATACGGCAAAAACGAGCCAGAGGTGGCCGTGAGTGTTGGGCCGGGGGTCTACAAACTGCCTATGGTGAGAATGTGGGAAACCACT